>NZ_WUJP01000451.1 GCF_009806515.1 Geminicoccus flavidas
ACCGCGACGAGACCGGCGGGTTCAGCGCCCGGACGGTGGAGCTGACCCTGGACCGCGAGGACGTGCTGGCCGGTGGGACCATCAGCGGCAGCCTCTACGACAGCGCGCGCGCGGCTGGGATGCCGGCCGAGACGATCATGCGCTTCGTCAAGCTCCTGTCCTGGGACGTCGACTTCCAGCGCGACCTGAAGGAAGGCGACCGGTTCGAGGTCATCTATGACCGCCTGAGCACGCCGGACGGCAGGGAGGCGCGCTACGACGACATCAGCTTCGCCCGGCTGGTCAATGGCGAGCGCGACTT
Source organism: Geminicoccus flavidas (assembly GCF_009806515.1). Lineage (GTDB taxonomy): Bacteria > Pseudomonadota > Alphaproteobacteria > Geminicoccales > Geminicoccaceae > Geminicoccus > Geminicoccus flavidus. Next base: position 302 of record NZ_WUJP01000451.1, read on the forward strand.
CATCCTCTACCGGTTCGAGCGCGAGGACGGCTCGCGCGCCTGGTACGACGCTAACGGCAAGTCGGTGCGCAAGTCGCTGCTGCGCACGCCCATCGACGGTGCCAGGCTCAGCTCCGGCTTCGGCATGCGCCGCCACCCGGTGCTCGGCTACTCGCGCATGCACAAGGGCACCGATTTCGCGGCTCCCACCGGCACGCCGATCTATGCCGCTGGCGACGGCGTGATCGAGATGCGCGGCCGCAACCGTGGCTATGGCAACTATATCCGGATCCGCCACAATGCCGACTACGCCACCGCCTATGGCCATATGAGCCGGTTCGCCAAGCAGCTGAAGGTCGGCAGCAAGGTGCGCCAGGGCGAGGTAATCGGCTATGTCGGGACGACCGGCCTGTCGACCGGACCGCATCTGCACTACGAGGTCCTGTACCAGGGCGCCCAGATCAACCCGATGTCGGTGAAGCAGAACGTCGCCGAGGAGCTGAGCGGCAAGGAGCTGGCGCGCTTCAAGGCCGAGCGCGACCGCCTGGATGCACTGCGCCGCCAGCTGGCCGCCCCTTCCCAGGTGGCGCAGAACTAGCTCCCGACGCGGTTGGGCAGTCCGCCACCTGGCGCACCGGATCAGCGAGCCGCAGCGAGGGAGACATGGTATGACCAGCGCAGACACCGGCAACAGGGTGGCGATCGTGACCGGGGCATCGCGCGGCATCGGCGCCGCGATCGCGGAGCGCCTCGCCCGGGACGGCCTCGCTGTCATCGTCAACTATGCCGGGCGCGCCGCCGATGCGGCGACGCTGGTGGCGCGGATCGAGCAGGCGGGCGGCCGGGCACTTCCCGTCCAGGCCGATGTGAGCGATCCCGCAGCCGTGGCTCGGATGTTCGACGCGGCGCAAGCGGCGTTCGGTGCGGTCGACGTGCTGGTGAACAATGCCGGCATCATGCAGCTGGCGACGCTGGCCGAGGGTGACGACGCGCTGATCGATCGCCAGCTCGCGGTCAACCTCAAGGGCAGCATCAACACCATGCGCGAGGCGGCGCGCCGGCTGCGCGACGGCGGACGGATCATCAACCTGTCCTCGAGCGTGGTCGGGCTGCGCCAGCCGACCTATGGCGTCTATGCCGCCACCAAGGCCGGGATCGAGGTGTTGAGCCACGTGCTGGCCAAGGAACTGCGCGGCCGCGGCATCACGGTGAACGCGGTGGCGCCCGGGCCGACCACGACCGAGCTGTTCCTGGACGGCAAGCCCCCGGGCCTCGTCGACCAGCTGGCGAAGCTGGCCCCGCTGGAGCGGCTGGGCCAGCCGGAGGACATCGCGGGCGTGGTGGCCTTCCTGGCGGGCCCGGACGGGGCCTGGATCAATGGCCAGGTCCTGCGCGCCAACGGCGGCATCGTCTGACCTCACGCAAACCACCGCCGACTGGGCCGGCGGACGTTCGCGCAATCCCGCTCGTAAAGACAAAGGGCCCGCCCAGCTGCCCGGGCGGGCCCTCCTCCATCCTGGCAGGACGTCCGCGACCGTCAGGCGGCCATCGCCAGGCCTTCCGGCGCGATCTGGAGCTGGCCGTCCGCGACGGTGACCTTCACCCGGTCGCCGTCCTGGATCCGGCCCTCCAGCACCGCGGTCGCCAGCGGGTCCTGTAGATGGCGCTGGATCGACCGCTTGAGCGGCCTGGCGCCATAAACCGGGTCGTAGCCCGCGTCCGCCAGCCAGTCGATCGCTGGATCGGTGATGTCGAGCGTGATCCGCCGGTCGGTCAGGAGCTTCTCCAGCCGCTGCAGCTGGATCCTGACGATCCCGCCCATCTGCGCGCGGCCCAGCCGGTTGAACAGGATGATCTCGTCCAACCGGTTCAGGAACTCCGGGCGGAAGCTGGCGCGAACCACCCCCATCACCTGCTCCCTGGCATCCTCAGCCGACGCACCCTCGGGCAGGGCCGCCAGATACTCCGAGCCGAGATTGCTGGTCAGCACGATGATGGTGTTGCGGAAGTCGACCGTGCGGCCCTGGCCGTCAGTTAGCCTGCCGTCGTCCAGCACCTGGAGGAGCACGTTGAACACGTCCGGATGAGCCTTCTCGACCTCGTCGAACAGGATCACCTGGTAGGGCCGCCGCCGCACCGCCTCGGTGAGCGCCCCGCCCTCGTCATAGCCGACATAGCCGGGAGGTGCGCCGATCAGCCGGCTGACGCTGTGCTTCTCCATGTATTCGGACATGTCGATCCGGACCATGGCCTGCTCGTCGTCGAACAGGAACGAGGCCAGCGCCTTGCACAGCTCGGTCTTGCCGACGCCGGTGGGGCCCAGGAACAGGAAGCTGCCGATCGGCCGGTTCGGGTCCTGCAGCCCAGCCCGCGCGCGGCGGACCGACTTCGCGACGGCTTCCACCGCCGGATGCTGCCCGACCACCCGGGTCTCCAGCTTCTGCTCCATCTGCAGGAGCTTTTCCCGCTCGCCTTCCAGCATCTTGTCAACCGGGATGCCGGTCCAGCGCGACACGACGTGCGCGATGTCCTGCTCGGTGACCTCCTCGGCCACCAGCGGCCGGCTCCTCTCGGCCTCCTGCGCCTCGGCGAGCTTCTTCTCCACGGCCGGGATCTCGCCATAGGCGAGCTTGCCGGCCTGCTCGAAGTCGCCCTTGCGCTGCGCGATCTGCAGCTCGTTGCGCAGCTGCTCCAGCTGCTCCTTGAGCTTGGTCGCGGATGCCAGCTTCTCCTTCTCGGCCTGCCAGCGCGCGGTGATTTCGGCGGACTCCTTCTTCAGCCCGTCCAGTTCCTTCACCAGCTTGTCGAGCCGGTCCTTGGAGGCCTGGTCGTGCTCCTTCTGCAGGGCCGCCTTCTCGATCTCCAGCTGCAGGATGCGCCGGTCCAGCTCGTCCAGCTCCTCCGGCTTGCTGTCGATCGCCATGCGCTTGCGCGCCGCCGCCTCGTCGATCAGGTCAATCGCCTTGTCCGGCAGGAAGCGGTCGGTGATGTAGCGGTTCGACATGGTCGCCGCCGCCACGATGGCACCGTCGGTGATCCGCACGCCGTGATGGAGCTCGTACTTCTCCTTCAGGCCGCGCAGGATCGACACGGCGTCCTGGACGTCCGGCTCGTTGACGAAGACCGGCTGGAAGCGCCGGGCCAGCGCCGCGTCCTTCTCGATGTACTTGCGGTACTCGTCGAGAGTGGTGGCGCCGACGCAGTGCAGCTCGCCGCGTGCCAGGGCGGGCTTCAGCATGTTGGAAGCATCCATCGACCCTTCCGCCTTGCCCGCACCCACCAGCGTGTGCAGCTCGTCGATGAACAGGATCGCGTCACCCTCGCCATGGGCCAGCTCGCTGAGCAGGCCCCTCAAGCGCTCCTCGAACTCGCCACGATACTTGGCACCGGCCACCATGGCGCCGAGGTCCAGCGCCAGCAGCTTGCGATCCTTCAGGCTCTCCGGCACGTCGCCATTCACGATCCGGTTGGCCAAGCCCTCGGCGATCGCGGTCTTGCCCACGCCCGGCTCGCCGATCAGCACCGGATTGTTCTTGGTACGGCGCGAGAGCACCTGCACGACGCGCCGGATCTCCTCGTCCCGGCCGATCACCGGGTCGAGCTTGCCCTCACGCGCCGCGGCGGTGAGATCGCGCGTGTATTTCTCGAGCGCCTGGTACTGGTTCTCGGCCGACGGGCTGTCGGCCCTGCGCCCCTTGCGCACCTGCTCGATGGCGCCGTTCAGCGACTGCGGCGTGACGTTGGCCGCCTTGAGGATCTTCGCCGCTTCCGGATCGACGATTGCCAGCGCCAGCAGCAGCCGCTCGGCGGTCACGTAGCCGTCGCCGACCTTCTTCGCCAGGCCTTCCGCTTGGTCGAACAGCTTGGCGAGCTCCGGGGACAGGTTGACCTGTCCGGCACCGGGGCCCTCGACCTTGGGCAGCCGGGACAGCGCCAGCTCGGTCTCACGCAGTGCCGCCTTCGGATCACCGCCCGAAGCGCGGATCAGGTTGGCGGCAAGACCCTGCTCGTCGTCCAAAAGCACCTTGAGCAGGTGGATCGGCAGGAGTCGCTGATGCCCCTCGCGGAGAGCCAGCGTCTGGGCCGACTGCACGAAGCCCTTTGCCCGATCAGTATATTTCTCAAAGTCCATGGGACACCTCCGTCGACAGGCTCCCCGTATCCCGGGCGAGCCATCGGTCGCGGGCCTTGCAAGAAGCACCCGCACCGTATCGTGTCCTGGAGGTAGGACGCCGTTGATCCGGCGCAAGATCTTGAAAAGTCGCCGCTAGAACAATTGTGGAACATCCGCATCGGAAGCCCGGCGCAGCTCCAGACAGCGCGCGATGCCGGCCAGATCGGCATGGCTCCGTCCGACCAGGCCGTGCTCCGCGAACCATGCCAGGAGCGGTGGCGCTTGGCCCTGTCCGATCTCCAGCAGCACGGTGCCCCCCGGTCCCAGCAGGCGCAGGAAGTCCGGGGTCATCGCCCGGTAGGACTGGAGCCCGTCGACCCCTGGCGAGAGCGCGTCCTGCGGCTCGAAGCGCAGTTCCGGGTCGAGACCGGGCAGATCATCGGCGTCGATATAAGGCGGGTTGGACAGGATCAGGTCGAACTGGCCCGAGATGGCTTCGCCCCAGCTGCCCTGCACCAGTCGCACCCGGTCCGCCACGTCCAGCGCCTGGGCGTTGCGCCGGGTCCAGTCGAGTGCCGCCCGGCTCGTGTCCACGCCCAGCCCTCGGGCTTCCGGATACTCGGCCAGGAGGGTCAGCAGGATGCAGCCGGAGCCTACGCCTAAGTCCAGGATCCGCAGCGCCGCCCTGCGCTCCGGCCAGCGGCGCAGCGCTACCTCGACCAGGGTCTCGGTCTCGGGACGCGGCACCAGCACGCCCGGGCCCACCAGGAACGGCCGGCCGAAGAACTCCCGACTGCCGGCCAGATAGGCGAACGGCTCGCGCCGCACCCGCCGCTCGACGAGATCCTCCAGCCGTGCCGACTGCGCAGCGGTGAGCTCGCGCCGGTCGCCCGCCAGCTGCTCGGTCCGGCTCCAGCCGGTGGCGAGGCCAACGAGCAGGGCCGCCTCGCGCCCAGGCGCCTCGATCCCGGCCGCCTGCAGCCGCCGCCGCGCTTCCAACAGGGCTTCATCCAGCCTGGTCACTCGAGCTGGGCCAGCTTGCGCGCCTGGTCCTCGGCGACCAGCGCATCGACGAAGCGGCCGAGGCCTGGCCCCGCCAGCACCTCGTCCAGGGCGTAGAGGGTGAGGTCGATCCGGTGGTCGGTGACCCGGTTCTGCGGGAAGTTGTAGGTGCGGATCCGCTCGGAGCGGTCGCCGGTGCCGATCTGCTCGCGCCGGTCGGCCGAGCGCTCCTGGTCGGCGCGGGCCCGCTCCTGGTCGAACAGCCGGGCGCGCAGGATCTTCATGGCGCGCGCCTTGTTGCGGTGCTGGGAGCGCTCGTCCTGCTGGAACACGACGATGCCGCTCGGCAGGTGGGTGATGCGCACCGCACTCTCGGTACGGTTCACGTGCTGGCCGCCGGCACCCGAGGCCCGCA
>NZ_WUJP01000468.1 GCF_009806515.1 Geminicoccus flavidas
GCCATCAACAACTACCTGATGGGCAAAGAGCCGGCCCCGTTCGACCTGCTGCACTGGAACGCCGACGGCACCCGGATGCCCATGAAGATGCACGCCTTCTACCTGCGCGAGATGTATCTGGAGAACCGACTGGTGGAGTCCGGCGGCATCACCCTGCTGGGCACGCCGCTGGACCTCGGCCGGATCGGGCTGCCTATGTTCTTCCTGAGCACGCAGGAGGACCATATCGCGCCCTGGAAGAGCACCTATGCCGGCAGCCGCCGCTTCGGCGGCCCAGTCCGGTTCGTTCTGGGCGGCTCCGGCCACATCGCCGGGGTGATCAACCCGGCCGGATCGACGAAGTACGGCTATCGCACTGACGGTCCAGACACCGACGATCCGGAGGCGTGGCTGGCCGGCAGCACCGAGCATCCGGGCTCCTGGTGGCCCCATTGGCGCGCCTGGCTGAAGGCCTTCGACGACGACGAGGTGCCGGCGCGCGATCCGGAGCGGGGCCCGCTCCCGGTGCTGGGTCAGGCACCCGGCCAGAACGTGCTGGTGCGCGCCGATCGCTAGGCCGGTCGACCGCCAGGCCGCCCCCCGATCGCCAGCCGCCGGTCGCGCCAGCCGATTGTGGGCGAAACGTGCCCGATCGCCCACAACCCGCAGGCGAAGCCGCGCCGCATTCCCCGCCCCGGCGGATTTCGGCGTGTCGCTCCAGTCGCGCTAGGCTAGGGTTTCGTCCGTTCCGAACGTCGCACGAGCCCGATCCCGCCGATGTCCACGCCGCAACGTTACCTGACCCGGACGATTCTGTTCCTGATCGTCGTCGCGGTCGTCGTCGGGCTGCTGCACCGCGTGGTGATCGACGCGTTCAGCCACAACCTGGCGATCAACGGCCTGATCCTGCTCGTGGTGCTGACCGGCATCGCCTACACCTTCCGCCGGATCCTGCAGCTCCGCCCGGAGATCGAGTGGCTGGAGGCGTACCGGACTGCAGCGCCTGGCTTCTCGGTGCAGGACCCGCCCAGCCTGCTCTCGCCGCTCGCCACTGTGCTGGCGCAGAGCAGCAAGAAGAACCGCTCGGCCCTCTCGGCGGTGTCGATGCGCTACCTCCTGGACAGCATCGACAACCGGCTGGAGGAGAGCCGCGACATCTCGCGCTACCTGGCGGGCCTGCCGATCTTCTTGGGCCTGCTCGGCACGTTCTGGGGCCTGATCCTCACCATGGGCTCGATCGGCGAGGTGATCGGCGGCCTGTCGATCGGCACCGGCGACCTGGTCCAGATCTTCGAGAACCTGAAGGCCGGGCTCACGGCACCGCTGAACGGCATGGGCACCGCGTTCTCCGCTTCCCTGTTCGGCCTGGCCGGCTCGCTGGTCCTGCGCTTCATCGATCTGCAGGCTACCCGCGCCCAGCACGTCTTCTACAACGAGCTGGAGGAATGGCTGTCCACCCAGGCTCAGCTGTTCGGCGCGGACGCGCCGGTCTCCTCGGGCTCGCGCCTGAGCGACCTCGCCGCCTCGGCGCCGATCCCCGCCTATGTCCAGGCACTGCTGCAGCAGACCGCGGAGAACCTGGAGCAGATGCAGCGGGTGCTGACCCATAGCGAGGAGGACCGCAGCAAGCTGGCACACGGGATCAACGGGCTGGGGGAGCAGCTGGGCGCCCTGAACGACCATCTGGCCGGCCAGCAGCGCATGCTGGTCAAGCTGTTCGAGGCCCAGGAAGGCCTGGTGCATACCTTCGCCCGGCTGAACGACCCGACCCGCTCGCCGCTCGACGAGCAGACCCGCAGCCATGTCCGCAACCTCGACCTGCAGCTGGCCCGGTTGATCGACGAGTTGCGCCGCGGCCGCGAGGACACCACGCGCGAGCTGCGCAACGAGATCAAGATGGTGAGCCGGGTGATCGCGGTGGCGGCCGGCGAGCCCGACATGGCCAGGGACTGACCGGCCGTGGCACGCTCCCGCCGCGAGCGCGGCGACCAGGACGACATCTGGCCGGGCTTCGTCGACGCGCTCTCGACGCTGCTGATGGGCATCACCTTCCTCCTGGTGGTGTTCGTGCTGGGCCAGTTCTTCATGAGCCGGCTGCTGGCCGGCCGGACTGAGCAGATGGACCGGCTGCAGACCCAGGTGCAGGACATGGCCAGCCGCCTGCAGCTCTCCGAGGACGAGGCCGCCGAGCTGCGCCGCAACCTGCGCCGCCTGGATGGCACGATCCAGAACCTGACCTCCGAGCGCGACGAGCTGCAGGACCGGCTGCGGACCAGCGAGGAGACCGCCAGCTCGCTCAACGACCGGCTCGCCAGCGTGCTGGCCCAGACCGCAACCCTCACCCGCAACCTGGAAGACAGCCAGGCCTCACTGGAGCAGCAGGTCCGCACCCGGGCCGAGCTGGAACAGGCGCTGGCCGAGGCGCGCCGCCAGGTCACCGTGGACCGCCAGACTATGGAGGCGCAGCTCGGCCAGCTCGCCGAGCTGCAGCAGCAGATCGCGGCACTCCAGGCCCAGCGCGACCAGCTCCAGGCCGAGAAGGGCGAGGTCTCGACCTCGCGCGACGAGGCGCTGGCGCAGGTGGCGCTGCTCAACCGGCAGATCAACGAGCTCGGCACCCAGCTCGCCCAGCTCGGCGAGGCACTCGAGGTCAAGCAGCAGGAGATCGACCGTCAGGCCAGCTCGATCGAGGATCTGGGCCGCAAGCTGAACCTGGCGCTCGCCGACAAGGTGGTCGAGCTGTCCCAGTACCGCTCCGACTTCTTCGGCCGGCTGCGCGGGATCCTGGGCGAGCGGCCGGGCGTGCAGATCGTGGGCGACCGGTTCGTGTTCCAGTCCGAAGTGCTGTTCGACAGCGGCAGCGCCACTCTCAAGCCGGCGGGCGAGGAGCGGCTCGCCGAGTTCGCCCGGACGCTGCAGGGCCTGATCGCGGAGATCCCGGACGACCTGCCCTGGATCCTCCGGGTCGACGGCCATACCGACAAGCGGCCGATCAGCACGCCGGCCTTCCCATCCAACTGGGAGCTGTCGACCGCGCGCGCGATCAACGTCGCCCGGTTCCTGGTCCAAAACGGCCTGCCGCCCGAGCGGGTGGCGGCGGCGGGCTTCGCCGAGTTCCGCCCGCTGGATCCAGCCGACACCGAGGAGGCCTATCAGCGTAACCGCCGCATCGAGCTGCAGCTCACCAATTTCTGACCCCCGCCCGGATCGGCTTGCACCGCACGCCGGATCCGGCAGAATTAGGGGTGCTGGTCACCCCATGTCCGGACGGCGCGCGCGCCAGGGGACACGGGCCGGCACCGGGGGAAACGCAAGAACGATGGCAGCAACTTCGAGAACGGTTCCGGCCGCGGAACGGGAGCCGGACTTCGTCGGCATGATCGAGCGCCACCGGGATTCCCAGGCATTCTGGGCAAAATGCACGGTGGTACTGGCGCTGGTCGGGCTGGCGCTCGCGGGCTGGGGCCTCACCGCGGCTGTAGGCTGGCGCTCGAGCACCTTCTGGCTGGGCCTGTTCATCGCCGCTACCGCCGTGTTCCCCTTGGCCCAGCTGTTGGACCGCCGCGACCGCTGGCAGGGGCTGGAACGGTTGCGCGGCGCCTGGCGCGCTCTGGCCGCCGCACCGGACACCACGCCGGCCGACATCGACCGGCTGTCCGACCTCATCCGCAAGACCCACGGCTGATCGACCGCCCGGCGGCCGACACGAGACAAGACGAGATGACCCAGGAACGCCGCCTTGCCGATCTCGAGCGCAGCTTCGCGGGCTGGGAGCGCAAGAAGCTCCTGCGCACCTCCGCCCTGGTCGCGGTGCCCGTGCTGGTGGCGCTGGGCTACTGGGGCTATGGCCGGGTCGAGGTGGATGCCGCGCGCGAATCCGTGGTGTCACTCACCCAGTCGCTGAACGCCGAACAGCAGGCCAAGGCCGGGCTGGAAGCGCAGCTCGCCAAGACCGGCGTGCGACTGGCCGAGCTCCAGCAGTCGCTGGACCAGGTCGGCACTGAACGCGACGAGGCACGGGCCGCGGTGGATGCCGCCAATTCCTCGGCCGCTGGCAAGCTCGGCGAGCTGGCCGGCAAGCTCGAGGCGGTGAACGCGCAGTTGCGCGAGCTCACCGCGGAGCGGGACGAGCTGGCCGCCCGGCTGGACCAGGCCAGCCAGCAGGCGGAGGCTTCCGGGCAGCGCGTGGCCGAACTGGACCGGCAGGTGGCCGAGCTGACCGGCCAGCTCGAGCAGGCGCGGGCGGCGGCCGATCAATCAACGGCGGCCATGGCGGAGCTCGCCGCGGCCCGCGATCAGGCGGCCAGGGAGCGGGACGAGGCCAAGAGTGTCGCGGCCGAAGTCGACCGGCTGCGCCAGCAGCTCGCGGCTTCCGAGGAGCGGCTGGCCGCGTCCGCGACCGAGATCAAGGCGCTGGAGCAGATCCGGGCGGGGCTGCAGCAGCAGCTCGATACGGCGCAGGACCAGGGCTTCGCCCTCGAGGATTCCGCCACCGCTGCGGCCAGCCAGCAGCAGGCGGCACTGGACGAGGCGCAGGCGGAGATCGCCCGGCTGCAGCAGGAGGTGGAGGCTGCCGGCGGCGAGGCCCGGTCCCGGGCGGAGGAACTGGCGCAGGCCAGGGCGGAAGCGGCGGGGCTCGGCCAGCAGGTGGCCGAGCTACAGGGCCGGCTGGACCAGGCGAACGCGCGGTTGAGCGAACTGGAAATGGCCGCCGTGGCGGGTGCCGGCACCGAACAGGCGCTGAACGAGGCGCGGGGCGCCGTGGGCCTGCTCGGCAGCCAGGCGGCCGATCTCCAGGCGGAGCTGGATGCCAGCAGGGCCAGGGTGGCCGAGCTGGAGCAGGCGGGCCAGACCAGCCAGCAGGCCCAGGCGGCGCTCGCGGCCGCCCGAAGCGAGGCGGACGAGCTGCGCCGGCGGGTCGGCGAGCTGGAGATGGCCGCCGTGGCCGCGGCCAACACCGAAACGGCGCTGGAAGAGGCGCGCGGGGCCGTGGGCCTGCTGGGCACGCAGGTGGCCGAGCTGCAGTCCCGGCTGGACGCCGGCAGTGCCCGCATCGCCGAGCTGGAGGGCGCGGCGGAGGCTGCGGCTGCCGACCGGGCGGCACTCGACCAGGCGCGCAACCGGCTGGAAGAGCTGGAGCGGCAGCAGGCGGATCTGCAGGAGCAGGTCCAGGCGGGCGCGGCGCGGGTCCAGGAGCTGGAGCAGGCGGCCGCGCGGGCAAGCGAGGCGGAGGCGGCGCTGGAGGGTGCCCGCCAGGAGGTCACAGCGCTGCAGGGGATCCGCGGCGACATGCAGCGCCAGCTCGACGAGGCGTCCGACCGGGAAATGGCGCTGGAAGCCCGGCTGCGGGATGCGCAGGAGCAGGCAGCCGCCCAGGCGGCCCGGCTGGAAGCGGCCGAGCGGGCGCAGGACGAGCTGGATGGTGCCCGGATGCAGCTCGAAGGGCTGAAACAGGTACGCGCCGAACTGGAGGCGCGCCTGGCGGCGGCCGATGCCCGCTTGGCCGAGCTCGGCCAGACGAGCGAGCGCGCCCGCGCGCTGGAAGCGGAGCTGGCCCAGGCCCGTGAGCGGATCGAGGCGCTGGAAGCCACGCAGGACGAGTTGCGCACGGAGCTGGAGCAGCAGCGCGCGCGCTCCGCTGGGCTGGAGCAGGACCTGCAGGCCAGCCGGGCCGAGGCCCGAGAGGCGCAGGACGCGGCCCGGGCCGAGGGGGAAAGGCAGGCGGCGCTGCAGGCCGAGCGCGACCGGCTGCAGGAGGAGCTGGCCGAACTGTCCCAGCAGGTGCAGGCCCTGGAGCGGGACGCCCGCGGCAGCGAGGCGATGGCGCTGATCCAGACCCAGATCGCCAGCAGCCTCGCCGAGACCGTGCCGAGCGCCAGGGAGCTGGAGCGGGGCATCCGTCAGCACGAACGGGCCGACCGGACGACCCGCGGGCTCGTGCTGTCGAGCATCTCGGGGGTGGACGATCAGGACCTGCTGCGGGACGGGCGGATCCAGCTGCCGGCGGGCGTGCTGTTCGAATCCGGCAGTGCTGAGCTGAGCCAGGGCGGCAAGGACGCCCTGCGCGAGTTCGCCCAGCGGATGCGCAAGGTGATCGACGAGCTGCCGCCGATGGCGTCCTGGCTCCTGCGCATCGACGGGCATACCGACGACGTGCCGCTGCGCGCCGGCAGCGCCTGGCGCGACAACCTAGAGCTCTCGACCGCCCGAGCCGGTGCCGTGGCCGCTTACCTGATCGAGTCCGGCCTGCCGCCCGAGCGGATCGTCCCGGCCGGTTTCGGCTCGTCCCGCCCGGCCGTGCCTGGCAACACTGCCGAGGCCCGCGCACAGAACCGCCGGATCGAGATCACCCTGTCCTCGCGCTGAATGGGTAGCCTGATTCGGGGTGGTTGTACGGCCTGATACCCCTATGCCGTGGTGGCCGGCCGGCCTCTCGTGGGTGGCATCGGTGGTAGCCGCCATGTGTCCTGCCGCGCGATCGGCGGAGCAAGTGGCTGCCGGCCCAGCGGGACGAGCGCTGTAGCTTCCGGAAACAGCAATACCTCGCCGAGCCATCGTACCGGGTCAAATTGCTCGCAGTGCTATTTGGCAGCCGCGCTCGCGCCAGCTCTGCCTTCCGGCATCGTCCTGCAGTCCAGGTCGCTCAGGAAGGATGCTGATCGGCCCGCCTCGGCCCTGCATCCTGGCTGAGTCCGTGGCACCTGCCCGGCAGCCCGTGTTCATCCAGGAGCCAAGCCGGCCATCCAAGTGGCAACGATGTAGACCGAGATTGTCCGGCCGTGGGAGCAAGGCGACCGCACACTCCTGCTTCGCAGGAAGCACAGTCTCCGCCCTCCCCTGTGGCAGGCCACCCTCCTGAAGCCGTGCCCCTGGACTGGTTGAAGCCCTCTCTGGCAGCCGCCGATGCCGTGTCGGCTGCACTGCCGCTACCCAGTCTCGGCAGTGCGCCGACAGGAACGACGCTCCCGTCCTAGCGGCTCAGGCCACCCGCATCGCCGCGCCGGCATCAGTGAACTGGAGTGCCGCGAGGCGGCCGTACAGGCCGTCATTGGCGACCAGATCCTGGTGCCGGCCAGTCTCGACGATCCGGCCGCCGTCCATCACCACGATCCGGTCGGCCGCCAGCACGGTGGCGAGGCGATGGGCGATTACCAGGGTGGTGCGGCCCTCCATCAGCCGCTCCAAGGCCTGCTGGACCAGCCGCTCGTTCTCCGCGTCAAGGGCCGAGGTGGCCTCGTCCAGGAGCAGGATGCGGGGATCGGCCAGAAGGGCGCGGGCGATCGCGATCCGCTGGCGCTGGCCGCCGGACAGCCGCACGCCCTTTTCGCCCAGATGGGTGTCGAAGCCCTGCGGCAGGGCCTCGATGAATCCCAGCGCCGCGGCCGCCTCGGCGGCGGCTCGCACCTCGGCCAGCCCGGCCTCGGGCCGGCCGTAGCAGATATTGTCCAGAGCCGTCCCGGAGAAGATCATCGGCTCCTGCGGCACCCAGCCGAGCCGGCGGCGATGCATCACCGGGTCCAATTCGGCGAGCGGCACGCCGTCGACCAGGATCCGCCCGGCATCGGGCTCGTAGAAGCGCAGGAGGAGCTGCAGCACGCTGCTCTTGCCAGCCCCGGACGGCCCGACCAGGGCCACCCGCTCGCCCGGCGCCACGTGCAGGTCGAATTCCCGGAGTACCGGGCGGTCCGGGAACGAGGGATAGGCAAAGCCGACCCCTTCGAAGCGCACTGCCCCGCGCGTGGCGACGATCGGCCACGGCTTTGCCGGTGCCGTCACCACGGGCTGCGTGTCGAGCAGCTCGAACAATCGCTCCGTGGCCCCGGCGGCGCGCTGCAGGTCGCCCATCACGTCGGCGAGCCCGCCCACGGCACTCGCCACCAAGGCGGCGTAGAACACGAAGGCCGACAGCTCGCCAGGCGTGATCCGCCCTTCGAGCACGTCATAGCCGCCCAGCCACAGCACCACGCCGACCGCACCGAACACCAGCGCGATCACCACGGCACCCAGGGTGGAGCGGGCGCGCGCATAGCGCACTGCGGTGGCAAAGGTCGCCTCGGCGCCGGCGGCAAAGCGCTCCGCCTCGCGGCCCTCCTGGCCGAAGCCCTGGACGGTGCGCACGCCGTTCAGCGTCTCCTCCACCCGCACGCCGAGCTCGGCGACCTGGTCCTGCAGGGCGCGGGACAGGACCCGCACCCGGCGGCCAATCAGCACGATCGGCATGACCACGAGCGGCACGACCAGGAGGACGAAGCCGGTGAGGCGCGGGCTGGTGACCAGCAGGATGGCGAGGCCGCCCACCAGAAGCAGCAGGTTGCGCAGGGCCTGGGTGACCGACGCGCCGATCAGGGTCTGGATCACCGCCGTGTCGGTGGTGATCCGCGAGATCACCTCGCCGGTACGCGTCCGCTCGAAGAAGGCCGGGGAGAGCCGGATCACCCTGGCGAACACGTCCTTGCGCAGATCGGCCACCAGCCGCTCGCCCAGCTTGGTGACGAGATAGGAGCGAAAGAAGGTCGCCAGCGCCAGCACCAGGATCACCAGGCCGACCGCTTCCAGCGCGTGATCCAGGGCCTGGGGGCGGCCCTGGACGAAGCCGCCATCCACGATGTGGCGCAGGCCGGCACCGATCGACAGCACCGCCAGCGCGGACACGGTGAGCGCCACCAGCGTGCCGATCACGAGCGGCCGGTGTGGCCGCAGATAGGCGGCGAGGCGCCGGAGCTGCCCGAGATCACGCGTACCCGCGCGCCCGCTATCGACGCGGCCGGACCTGCGCTGCCCGCCCTTCATGAACCGTCCTCAGCGAATGCAACCGACACGATGCTATGCGGCAAAGCTTGCAATATCGCTAACAATCCGTGCCGAGCTGCCGAAAGCGCGCAGGAAAGGGAGCCGTGACCCCTTGAGTCCCCGGATGCCCGCGGATATATAGCGGCCGCCCGCATTTGAGGAAAGCGTCGTGAAGAAGGACATCCACCCCGACTATCATCCCATCACCGTAGTGATGACGGATGGGTCGACCTTCGAGACCTCCTCGACCTGGGGCAAGGCTGGCGACAGCATGCAGCTCGACGTCGATCCCAAGTCGCACCCGGCCTGGACTGGCGGCAACGTTCGCGTGATCGAGCGCGGTCAGGTCGAGAAGTTCAACAAGCGTTTCCAGGGTTTCCGCCGCAAGGCCGAAGCCTGACCACTTGCAGAGATCGGTGTCATGAAGGTCATCAACTCGCTCAAGACCGCGAAGAGCCGCCACAAGGACTGCCGGATCATCCGGCGCAAGGGCCGGGTCTACGTGATCAACAAGACCAACCCGCGCTTCAAGGCCCGCCAGGGCTGAAGCGTTTTCCGCCCGGCATGACCGGGCGGCGGGCACGATACGAGCCGCGCGAGGGCGACCTTTCGCGGCTTTCGTCGTTTCCGGCCATGGGCTGGGCAGGCGTCAGCCCAGCAGACGCAGGCCGTCAGGGCCGGCCGTCACATAGCCACGGTCGGTCAGCTTGAGGTGCGGGATCACCGAGAGCGGCAGGAAGGCCAGCGGCTGCAAGGGCTCCGGCATCTGACAGCCGACTTCGTGCGCCGCGCGCCGGATGGCACCGAACCGCTCCGCCACCTCCTCATAGGGCCGGTCCGACATCAGCCCGGCCACCGGCAGGGCGAGCTCGGCCAGCACCTCCCCGTCCCGGACCACCACCGCCCCGCCCTGGAGTGCCGCGATCCTGTTGACCGCCACCGCCATGTCGGCCGGGTTCGAGCCCACCACCGCGACGTTGTGGCTGTCATGGCCGATCGAGGTGGCGATGGCACCATGGAGGGCGCCGAAGCCGTGCACTAGGCCCCGGCCGATATTGCCGTTGCGGCCATGCCGCTCCAGCACGGCCACGAGGTGGAGGGAGCGCTCGGGGTCGGCTACAACCAGGCCGCCCTGCGCCGGCGGGACCAGGCGCAGATGCTCGGTGATCACCGAAAGCGGCACCACCCCGATGACGTCCATCTCGCCCGCCGGTGCCGGCAGGGCGAAGCTCCGCTCATCCACGGTCGCCAGATGCACCGAGCCATAGCCGACCGGCGCTGGATGGCTGCGCTCCTCGAATAGGGCGGCCTCGACCACCCGGCCCCCTGCCACCACGCCGCTCACCCGCACCTCGGCCAGATCGTCCAGCAGTACCAGATCGGCGCGGCGCCCGGGTGCGATCAGGCCGCGGTCGTGGAGGCGGAAGGCGGTGGCCGCAGCCAGGCTGGCCGAGCGATAGACCGGCAGGACGGGAGCACCCGCGGCGATCGCGGTACGCATCGCGTGGTCGATATGGCCCTCGGCGAGGATGTCGACTGGCTTGCGGTCATCGGTGCAGAACGCGATGCGCGGCCAGGTGGCCTCGGTGAGCAAGGGTGCCAGCGCCGTCACGTTGCGCGTGACCGAGCCCTCGCGCATCAGGATGACCATGCCCTTCTCGAGCTTCTCCTTGGCCTCGGCCAGGAGCGTGCACTCATGGTCGGTCCTGGGGCCGCCGCACAGATAGGCATCCAGGCCCTCGCCCTGCAGCAGCGGCGCGTGCCCGTCGATATGGGCATCGGCGAACAGGGAGAGCTTGTGCAGGAGCTGCGGGTCGGCGGCGATGACGCCCGGGAAGTTCATCATCTCCGCCAAGCCGAGCGTGGCGGGATGCGCCAGGAGCGGCAGCAGATCGTCACCCTCCAGCCTGGCACCCGCGGTCTCCAGCTCGCTCGCCGGCACGCAGGAGGGCAGGTTGACCTTCAGGCTCATCACCAGGCTGAGCGCTGCCGCCTGAAACCATTCGATCCCGGGCAGACCGATCACGTTGGCGATCTCGTGCGGGTCGCAGATCGCCGTGGTGGTGCCGCGCGGCAGCACCAGCCGCTCGAACTCGGCCGGGGTCACCAGCGAGCTTTCCACATGCAGGTGGGTGTCGATGAAGCCCGGCGCCAGGAACCGGCCGCGCGCTTCAATCACCCGCAGGGCCGGCCAGGGCTCACCCACCGCTACGATCGTGTCATCGACGATGGAGACGGCTGCATCACGCACCGCCCCGGTCGCGACATCGACCAGCCGTCCCCCCTGGATGCAAAGGTCGCAGGGCTCCAGCCCCTGCGCCGCCCGGATCCGCTTCGCCAGAACAGCGACATCAACCGCCATCTTCCTGCTCCTGCGTCGACAGACCCTTGCGCAACCTACGGTGCTGTCGCCTGCGGCGCCACAGGAACCGCCCGCCGCTGATCTGGCAGGGCTACCGGTAAAGTGCGCAGGGCGGCTGCCTGGATTCGGGTGGCAGAGGCGATCAGTCCAAGTGCTGCAGGCCACAGCCGCGCCCCCAGGGCCAGCGCCGCCTGCGCCTTGCGCTGCACGAGAAGATGCGACAGCAGCGTCGCACGCCCCACCTGCCCCGACAGATCGTTGCGCAGGCGGCGCGTGAATTCCGCGGCCGTCCCGCCATGCAGGTAGCAGTTGGCAGCCAGAGCGGCGCTGTGCAGGGCGATAGACATGCCTTCGCCCGCGAATGACGGAATGACTGCCGCCTGATCACCCAGGCGCCAGCAACCATCCTCCCGTCGCTCGACCAGTCCATAGGGAATGTTCGCGATCGCCAGCGGCCGGTCCCGAAGTGGCACCGCTCCCTCCATGCGGCGTGCGAAGTGCGGGTCGAAGACCTGTATCAGGTCGAGCAGTGCTGGCCACTTCTGCCCGATCCGCCGGAAGGTGTCCTTGCGGATCAGCAGGCAGAGGTTGACCTTTCCTGCCTCGATCGGCTCGAGCCCCGCATAGCCTCCCGGGAACAGGAAGAGTTCGACCTTGCCGGCCAGCTCTGCGGCCTGCCCTGCTGCCAGCCTGAGGTGCAGCTTCAGCCCGATCAGGTCATTTTGGCTGCCCGGCGGGCGCTTCCAGCCGCGCAGATCGTGCTTGCCGGTAGCCACGAAGGCATCCTGTGCCCGGATCGTGTCGCCGTCGTCGAGCCGCGCGGTCCAGAAACCGCCGCAGCGCTCCAGCCCCTGAACGCTCCGGCCGCGCAGGATCCGGCTGCCAGCACCACGGGCCAGCTCGATCAGCGCCTCGTCCATGCGCCGGCGCGACAGGCTGTACGCGGTGAATGGCAAAGGGCAGGTCACGCGTTTCCCGCCCGCCGATACGTCCACCTCGGCAATCGGCACGGCTCCGAGCCGGCCGGGTTCCAGGCCGGACAGCCGGAGATAGTGGATCGCCTCCTGGCTCAGGAACTCGCCGCACACCTTGTCGTGCGGACCTGCTTCCCGCTCGACCAGGACCACATCGCGCCCGGCCGCGGCCAGCGCCTGCGCCAGCGTCGCTCCCGCAGGTCCGCCGCCGACCACCACCGCATCCCGCACCGTCACGGCTTGGCCCGTGCCACGCAGAGCCGGAACGGCATCCACCATTCGATGCGGGCACTCCCCGCCGGCAGGCCAGCCCGGTCGAGCAGCCGTCGCCAGTCCTCCGTCACGAAGCTGCGCGCGATCGAGATCGGCCCGTCGTTCTGGACGAAATGGTGCAGGCGCAAGGCGCGCGAGGCAGCAGCGAAGAAGCGACAGGGCAGCCTGTGCCGGTGCAGATCGTTCACGAACCAGCCGATCGCCGCCTGTTCCTCCATCCACTGAAGGAAGCGTACCACCGAAGCGTCGTCGAGATGGTGGGTGAACAGGGAGCTGACCACCAGGTCGAAGCCGCGCTCGGGCCGGTACGCGAAGACATCCCCGGTATGCCAGGCGATCGAGGCCTCCGCAGGCGTCGCCTCCCGGGCCGCGCGCGCCGCCCAGGGATTGAGGTCGAGCCCGACTAGGTCGACGGCCACGTGCCGCCGTTCCGCCCAGGCCACGATCCGCCGCAGCATGTCGCCGTGGCCGCTGGCCACATCGAGGATCCGCAAGGGCCGCTCCCGGGGAACGCGGCCGCTGACGGCCAGCTCGTCGAGGAAGCCGAGGGTTGGCCGATAGGCCAGCGTCAGCCGGTTCACCCGTGCCAGGTCCTGCAGGCAGCCCTGGAAGGTCGTGAAGTCGCAGCGCTCCGTATCCATCAGTTCCGGCGTAGTCGCGCGCCGGGAGAAGTCGAATGACGCCATCAATGCCGCGCCGAGCTGAACCGCATGGTCTCCGCCATCAGGCCCGGCCCGAACGCCATGGCGCACCCGCTTCGGCCGCCTCGGCCCTCGCGCAGCATTTCCTCCAGCACGAACAGGACAGTTGCCGACGACATGTTGCCGTAGGTGCGCAGGATGTCGCGCGAGGTGGCGAGGGCCGACGCGGGCAGGTCGAGGGCAGTCTCCACCGCGTCGAGCACCGACCGCCCGCCGGGATGCACCGCCCAGAGATCGATGGCATCCGGGCCATCCGGCAGCATGCGGCCGCTGGCGCTGCGCAGGCCATCGGCGATGCTGCCGGGAACCCGGCCGGACAGGGTCATGTCGAAGCCGCAGTCCCGGATCTGCCAGGTGATCTGCTCAGCCGTGCCCGGCACCCGGATCGCCTGGAACCCGTCCAGCGCGAAGCCCAAAGGCTCGGCGCTGATCAGGGCGGCGGCGCAGCCATCTCCGAAGATCAGGAAGGTCAGCACCTGCTCCAGGTCGGTGCTTTCCTGCAAGTGCAGGGTGCAGAGCTCGATGCAGACCAGGAGGACCCGCGCCTTGGGCTCTGCCCGGACGATGTGGCGCGCGAGCTTGAGCCCGTTGATGGCGGCATAGCAGCCCATGAACCCGATCACGGTGCGCTCGATCGACGGATCCAGCCCGAACCGGTCGATCACCGTGAAGTCGAGCCCGGGCGCCGAGAGGCCCGTGCAGGAGACGATGATCAGGTGGGTCGGCGGGCTCGGGTCAAGGCCGAGATCGAGCCGCTCCACGGCACGCGTCACGAGATCGGGGGCCTCCGCCTCGTACCGCCGCATCCGGTCGGCCGTCGAGGGGAAGCTGCCGAACCGGTAGAAGCCGGTCGTGTCGATCGCCTCGTTGGCACCGGGCCCGGTCGGTGCCAGGCAGGACCAGCGGTGCGCGATCTGGCTGCGGTCTGCCATCCGACGAAACAGCGCGTGCTCCCGTCGGTCCCGCAGCAGTCGATCGGCGAAATTCACGAATGCTGCATGCACATCGTGCGGTGGAACGGCAGTCGCGATGCGGTTCAGATAGGCTACCGACACTGCCATCTCCACGGTCACGACGTCGTTCGAGGCACAGGAACGGGATCAGTGCGGCAGGGTTGCCGCGACCTCCTTGGGCATCACCCGGCGCGCGCCATGCCGCTGGATACACCATCAACGTCGTCGCGCAGCAGCTTGTCGGGCGTGATCGGCAGGTCGCGCACCCGCTTGCCGGTGGCGTGGAAGATCGCGTTCGCGATCGCCGCCGCCGTGCCGACGATGCCGATCTCGCCCAGCCCCTTCACGCCGATTGGGCTGACCTTGTCGTCATGCTCCTCAACGAAGATCACGTCGATGTCCCGCACGTCGGCATTCACCGGGATGTGGTACTCCGCGATGTTGTGGTTCATGAACCGGCCAAAGCGATGGTCCAGCTCGCTCTGCTCCTCCAGCGCCATGCCGATGCCGAACACCACCCCACCCAGGATCTGGCTGCGCGCGGTCTTGAGGTTGAGGATCCGGCCGGCCGCCACCGCGTCCACGATGCGGGTGACGCGCACGACGTTCAGTTCCTCGTCGACCCGCACCTCAACGAAGATCGCCGAGTGGGTGTAGCCCGAGTAGTTCTCCTGCGCGTCCTGGTCCGGCTTTGCGGTCTCCTCCGCCGCCAGCTTCTCCAGCCCGAGGGCGGCCATCACGTCGGCAACGACGACGCTCCGGGAGGGGTCGTTCGCCACCTCCATTCGTCCGCCCGTGAAGATGATCCGCTCCAGAACCTCGTTTGCGAGCGGCGAGCCCTCCATGGCACGTGCATGGTGGAACAGTTGCTCGCGCAGGCCGAAGCAGGCCTTCTGCACTGCCGAACCGGCCGAGGCGGCCGTCCAGGAACCGCCTTCCAGGGGCGAGGCCGGCAGGGAGGAATCGCCGATCTTCACGTCCACCTGCTCGATCGGCACGCCCATGGCATCGGCGGCGATCTGCGCCAGGATGGTATAGGTGCCGGTGCCGATGTCGGCCGTGGCCGTCGCCAGCTCCAGGCCGCCATCCGCCGAGAGGACCGCGCGGGCGCTGGTCTGCTGCATGGAGGCTTCCCAGAACCCGGTCGCCAGGCCCCAGCCGATCAGCTCGCGCCCGTCGCGCATCGAGCGTGGCCTGGGGCTGCGCCTGGACCAGCCGAACCGCTCGGCGCCCTGGCGGTAGCACTCCCGGAGCTGCTTGCTGGTGAACGGCTTGCCGGTGTTGGCGTCCTCTTCGGCATAATTCTTCAGGCGCAGCTCCAGCGGGTCGATGCCGGCCGCATGGGCCAGCTCGTCCATGGCGCATTCCAGCCCGTACACGCCGGTGGCCGCACCGGGTGCGCGCATGTCGGACGGCGTATAGGTGTGGAGCTTCGCCAGCTTGTAGTCGAACGCCACGTTCGGGCAGCGATAGCCCAGGCCCGACCAGTTGACGACGACCTCCTGGTAGTCCTCGAAGGTCGAGGTGGCGGCCACTGCCTCGTGGCGGATGGCGGTGAGGCGCCCGTCCCGCTCTGCCCCCAGCGCCAGGTGCTGGATGGTGTGCGGCCGGTAGGTGAGCGTGAACATCTGGTCGCGGGTCAGCGTCACCCGCACCGAACGCCGGAGGTCGAGCGCCGCCATGGTCGCCAGGAACAACTGGTATTGCGGCCGCAGGCCCACCCCGAACGCGCCGCCCACGAACGGCGAGATGACATGGACATCGTCCGGGGAGAGGCCGAACACCTCGTTGAGATATTCCTTGGAGGCCACCACGCCCTGGATCTTGTCGTAGACCGTCAGCTTGCCGTCGTTCCACACCACCGTGCTGGCATGGGTCTCCATCGGGTTGTGGTGCTCGGCAGCAACGAAGTAGGAGGCCTCCACCTTCACCGGCGCCTCGGCCAGTGCCCGGTCGACATCGCCTCGGTCCGGCGGCGGCGGCTCGATCCCGGCCCGCTTCTCGGGCGGCACGTAGGCGTTCGACTGCTCGGCGGCGAGGTCGGTCCGGAAGGGCTCTTCCCGGTAGGTGATCTCGAGCAGCGAGGCGGCATAGGCCGCCACCTCCAGGCTCTGCGCCACCACGAGTGCCACCGGCTGGCCACTATAAACGATCTTCGCGTCCTTGAGCGGCCGGAACGGGATACCGGGCGGAGCCACCTGGTCCTGATACGTCGAATCGAACCAGGGCTGCCTCGGCCGGTTCTCGTGGGTGTACACCCTGACCACGCCCGCGACCGCCTCGGCGGCGCGCGTGTCGATCCGCAGGATCTCGCCGCTGGCGAGCGCCCCGCCGGAGACGACATGGCCGTACAGGAGACCGTCGGCCGGGAACTCGGCGGCATAGCGCGCCTGGCCCGTCACCTTGCTGACACCATCGATCCTGCGCTGACCAGTCCCGACATAGGGTCTGGCAGAGGAAGGCAGCGGAGCGGTGGAAGTCTGCACCATGGTCCTGCCCCTCACTGGACGCGCTTGTCGGACTGGGACTGCGGCGTACCGGCCGCCGCCTGCTCCAGCGCACGTACGATCGCACGGCGCGCCAGTTCGATCTTGAAGTCGTTCTCGCCAAAGCCCCTGGCACCGCTCAGGATCCGCAGGGCCGCCTGCTCGAAGCTCGCCCGCTCGGCCGGCTGGCCCCGCAGCAGTTCCTCGGCCTCCTCGTCCCGCCATGGCTTGTGCGCGACGCCGCCGAGCGCCAGCCGCGCCTCGGCGATCTTCCCGTCTTCCAGACGCAACGCTGCCGCCACCGACACCAGTGCGAAGGCATAGGAGAGCCGCTCGCGCAGCTTCAGGTAGGTGTAGTTGGCCGCAAAATGCTCGGCCGGCAGGTCGACCGAGAGGATCAGCTCATCGGCGGCCAAATTGTTGTCACGCTGCGGCTCGTCTCCCGGCAGACGGTGAAACTCGCTGAACGGGATGGTCCGCTCCCCGTCCGGGCCGGCCACCCGCACGTTCGCACGCAGCGCGGCCAGCGCCACGCCCATGTCGGAGGGGTTGGTGGCGATGCAGTGCTCGCTCGCCCCCAGGATCGCGTGCTGCCGGTTGATCCCGCCGATGGCCGAGCAGCCTGAGCCGGGGGTGCGCTTATTGCAGGGCGTGGCGGTGTCGTAGAAATAGACACAGCGCGTGCGCTGCAGGAGATTGCCGCCGGTCGTCGCCATGTTGCGGAGCTGCGGCGAGGCGCCGGCCAGGATGGCGCTGGCGAGCAGCGGGTAGCGCTCCTCGATCCGCGGGTCATAGGCGAGATCGCTGTTCGGCACGAGCGCCCCGATCCTCAAGCCCCCGTCGATCTCCTGGATGTCGCGCAGCGGCAGCCGGGTGATGTCGATCAGCCGGCTGGGCGCCTCGACATCGTACTTCATCAGGTCGAGCAGATTGGTGCCACCGGCGATGAACCGGGCACCGGGATCGCTCGCCCGCTCGCGCACCGCGGCTGCCACCGCATCCGGCCGCACATAGGAAAAGCGGTTCATCGCCCGGCTCCCGTGCCGTCCATGACCTGCCGGACCGCCGCCACGATGTTCACGTAAGCGCCGCAGCGGCACAGATTGCCGCTCATCAGCTCGCGGATCTCGTCGTCGCTCTGCGCGCGCCCCTCCTTCAGGAGGCCCACGGCCGAGCAGATCTGGCCGGGCGTGCAGTAGCCGCACTGGAACGCGTCATGCTCGACGAAGGCGTCCTGGACCGGGTGGAGCTGCCCGTCCTGCGCCAGCCCCTCGACCGTGGTGACGCTGGCACCGTCCAGCATCACCGCGAGCGTCAGGCAGGCGTTGACCCGCCGGTCGTCGACCAGCACGGTACAGGCACCGCACTGGCCATGGTCGCAGCCCTTCTTCGAGCCGGTGAGGTCCAGGCGCTCGCGCAGCAGGTCCAGCAGCGTGGTCCAGGGCTCGACCTCCAGGCGCCGCTCGGTGCCGTTGATGGTCAATACGACCGGGATCCGGCTGGGCTCGCCCGTTCCGTTGCCGGAGCGTGTGTCGGTTTCGGTGGCTTGCATGGCCGCTCTCAAATCGCCTGGGGCGCGGCAAGACCCCGTTGGACCGCCGCCATCTCCGCCACCCAACCCTCTTGGTCTGGAGCGGTTCCAGACAAGCCGCCCCCCGCGGCCACGTAGAGCTGGCAAAACGCGCGCTACCCCTTGGATTCGGCCGCTGATCCGTGGTCTGCTGCCGCCAAGAAAAACGAGGAGGCCCATCATGCGTCACGGTCTCGTTGCAGCCGTCATCGCCACGGCACTGCTGGGGGCCGGCTCGGCCGCCACTGCCCAGGAGTTCCCAACCAAGCCGGTGACCATCGTGGTGCCGTTCGCCGCTGGCGGGCCCACCGACACGGTGACCAGGCTGGTCGCCCAGTCCATGACCGGCACGCTCGGCCAGCAGGTGATCGTCGAGAATGTCGGCGGGGCCGGCGGCACGCTCGGTGCCGCCCGCGTCGCCAAGGCGGATCCCGACGGCTACACCCTGCTCCTGCACCATATCGGCCAGGCGACCTCGGCCACCCTCTACCGCAAGCTCAGCTATGACCCTGCCAAGGACTTCGCGCCGATCGGCATCGTGGCCGACGTGCCGATGACGGTGGTCGCGCGCAAGGACTTTCCCGCCGCCGACATGAAGGCCCTGATCGAGCAGGCCAAGGCGGAAGGGGATGTCATCACCTATGCCAATGCCGGGATCGGCTCCGCCTCGCACTTGTGCGGGATGCTGCTGATGCAGGCGCTGGACGTGCCACTGACCACGGTCGCCTACAAGGGCACGGCACCGGCGATGAACGACCTGCTGGGCGGCCAGGTCGACCTGATGTGCGACCAGACCACCAACACGACCAGCCAGATCAAGGGCGGCACCATCAAGGTCTATGCCGTGACCACGCCCGAGCGGTTGCCCTCGCTGCCGGACGTGCCGACCACCGCCGAAAGCGGCCTGCCCGACGTGCAGGTGGGGGTTTGGCACGGGCTGTATGCGCCGGCCGGCACCGACGCGGCGGTGGTGGCGCGGCTGGAGGAGGCGCTGCAGGCGGCGGTGATTGATCCGAACGTCACCCAGCGCCTGGCCGAGCTCGGCGCCACGCCGGCCACGGCGGAAACCGCGACGCCGGCAGCGCTCGAACAATTAGTGACGTCCGAGATCGCGCGCTGGCGGCCCGTGATCGAGGCTGCCGGCCAGTACGCGGACTGAGGGTCCAGTCGGTGTCCCGGACGGGCGGGCAGAGCAGCCCCCGCGACATCGCGGCGGGCGCCTTGTTCGTCGTGATCGGCTGCGCGTTCGGCTGGTTCGCGCAGGACCACGACCTCGGCACGCCCAACCGGATGGGGCCGGCCTTCTTTCCGACGGTCCTGGCGGTGATGCTGACCATGCTGGGCACGGTCATCCTGGTCCAGGGCCTGCGCCGGGCGGGCGAGCCGATCGGCCGCTGGCCCTGGCGCGCGATCCTCCTGGTCCTGGGGCCAGGCATCCTGTTCGGCCTCACCATCCGCCCGCTCGGCATGATCGCCGCCGTGCCGCTGCTGGTGGGCCTCTCGGCGCTCGCCAGCCGGCAGGTGACGGCCGCGGGGCTGATCCTGTCGGCGCTGGCGCTCACCCTGTTCTCGATCGCCGTGTTCGCCTATGGCCTGGGCCTGCCGATCCCGGTGTTCGGCCGGCTGCTCGGCGGGTAGGGCGCCATGGAGATCCTGGGCGGCCTCGGCCTCGGCCTGTCGGTGGTGTTGACCCCGCTGAACCTCGCTTGGTGCCTGATCGGCGTGCTGCTCGGCACGCTGATCGGCGTGCTGCCCGGGCTGGGGCCGGCGGCGACCATCGCGATGCTCCTGCCGGCGACGTTCGGCCTGCCGGCTGTCTCCTCGCTGATCATGCTGGCCGGGATCTATTACGGCGCCCAGTATGGCGGCTCGACCACCGCGATCCTGATCAACCTGCCGGGCGAGACGTCCTCGGTGGTCACGGCCCTGGACGGCTACCAGATGGCGCGCAAGGGCCGGGCGGGGGCGGCCCTGGCCACCGCCGCGATCAGCTCGTTCGTGGCCGGCACGGTGGCGACAGCACTGGTGGCATTCCTGGCGCCGCCGCTCGCCAACATCGCCCTGAACTTCGGGGCGGCCGAGTATTTCGCCCTGATGGTGCTGGGGCTGGTGGCGTCGGTGGCGCTGGCGCGCGGGCCGGTGCTGAAGGCAGTGGCGATGGTGGTGCTGGGCCTGCTGCTCGGCACGATCGGCACCGACATCAATTCCGGCGAGCAGCGCTTCACCTTCGACATTCCGGAACTGGCGGACGGCATCAACTTCGTGGCGCTAGCGATGGGCATGTTCGGGATCGCGGAGATCCTGACCAACCTCGACCACGAGGCAAGCCGCAAGCCGCTCACCCGGGTGATCGGCAGCCTTCTGCCCAACCGCGAGGAATGCCGGCGGATCGTCGGTCCGATCCTGCGCGGCACCGGCCTGGGCTCGGTCCTGGGGATCCTGCCGGGCGGCGGTGCGGTGCTGGGCGCCTTTGCCGCCTATGCCGTCGAGAAGAAGATCTCGAAGACGCCGCAGGCCTTCGGCCAGGGCGCCATCGAGGGCGTGGCGGCACCGGAATCCGCCAACAATGCCGGGGCGCAGACCAGCTTCATCCCGATGCTGACCCTGGGCATCCCGTCCAACCCGGTGATGGCGCTGATGGTGGGTGCCCTGACCATCCAGGGCATCCAGCCAGGTCCGCAGGTGATGAGCGAGCAGCCCGAGCTGTTCTGGGGCGTGATCGCGTCCATGTGGATCGGCAACCTGATGCTGATCGTCCTGAACCTGCCGCTGATCGGGCTCTGGGTCCGGCTGCTCACCATCCCCTACCGGCTGCTCTACCCGGCGATTCTCGTGTTCTGCTGCGTGGGCGTGCTCAGCCTGAACAACCTCACTTCCGACGTCTACCTGATGATCCTGTTCGGCCTGGTAGGCTATGTGCTGGTGCGGCTGGACTGCGAGCCCGCACCGTTGCTCCTGGGATTCATCCTGGGGCCGATGATGGAGGAATATCTGCGACGGGCCATGATCCTGGCGCGCGGCGACATGACCACCTTCGTGACCCGGCCGATCAGCCTGACCCTCCTGCTGCTGACGCTCGCCATCATCCTGGTCCTGACCCTGCCGCGCGTGCGCGCCAAGCGTGAGGAGGCGTTCGAGGAAGCCACCTGACGGGGCGGCTCAGCCTGCCCGCCGGCTCCAGACCGTGCGGACCGTCTCGGGCAGCGCCATCGGGTCGAACGGCTTGGCGATCACGTCG
>NZ_WUJP01000469.1 GCF_009806515.1 Geminicoccus flavidas
ATCGCACCGCCTGCCATGAACTCGGCCACCTCCTCCGGGCGGGTGGCCGCGGTCATGAACACGGCCGGCGTGGCGGCGGTGGCCGGCAGGCCGCGCAGTGCCCGTAGCACGGCCGGCCCGTCCATTTCCGGCATCATCACGTCTAGGAGCAGGAGCTGGGGCCGAAACTCGGCGGCACGGGCCAGCGCCTCCGTCCCGCTGGCACAGGCCGCCACCTCGAAGCCGCCCAGCGCCTCCATCGCGAACACCGCGATCGAGCGCAAGTCGTCGTCGTCATCGACATAAAGGATCCGGCGCAGTGCGGCGTCGCTCATCTGCAAGAACTCCTCGGCAGGTCCGCCGCCGGGCGTGAGAACCGCCAGTGTTTCTCCCCGGCTTTCGGCCCCACGACCTCAGTGCCCGCCCAGCAGCTTGCGGACGCTCACCATGAGTTGCTCGATCGCGATCGGCTTGGTGAGATATTCCTGCGCGCCGAAGCGGTAGCCGGAGATCATGTCGACCTGGTGCGAGCGCATGGTCAGCATGATCACCGGGATCTTTTCGGTTTCCTTGATGGTCCTGAGCTTCTTCAGCGCGTCGAGCCCGTCCATGACCGGCATGTTGCCGTCCAGGATGATCAGATCCGGGGTGCTCTCCTGCGCCATCCGGATCGCATCCACACCGGTGCCGCCGACGCGAACGGCATAGCCCTTCTGCTCCAGGGCGAAGCGCACCAGCTCGCGCAGGTGCGGGTCGTCGTCGACTACCAGGATGCTGTGCCGGCTGGCGGGCCGACCGACCGGATGCGATTGCTGCGCTTGCGGCTCATTTCTTGTCCACGGAAACAGCTTGGTCAGGAACGACACGGAATCCCCCACGCCGCCGGCAGATACGGCCTCCAGGCGGAAGCTCCGCCATCTGCTGGCAGCATCACGAATGATTGGAAATCTTGAAAATCCACATCAGAACATTCGGAATTTAACCGGCAACTGACAAAGTCGTTGCGGCGGCACCGGGCTTGCGGACGCCCGACTGTACCACTGAGCCGCATTGGAACTTACGGAAACTCCTCTAGATGTCGATGCGGCCTGATGTAGCGTATCGCTCGGACGAGTAAAATCACCTCGTACGGGGATCGGAAGGAATTTGAACAACCCTGATGTTCATAATCTCCGATTCAACAGTTTCCGGACATATAGATGAATCGGGCCGGTGAGCTGCTTGCCGCTCCCGGCCCAGCTCGCGGGCCGGGGCGCAGCCGGCCGCTCAAGCAGAAATTCTGCGAGATGCCGTTCACCGGCGTCGGCGTGCGCGACGTGCTGCGCTACCTCGAGACCCGCACGGTCAACGATCCGTTCACCTACATCGTCACGCCCAATGTCGACCATGTCGTCCGCAACTGGCGCGACCGGGGCGAGTTGGTCGAGATCTACGAGGATGCCGAGCTGTCCTTGTGCGACAGCCGGATCGTCAGTCTGATCGGCCGGCTCAGCGGCGTCTCACTGCCGGTGGTCACCGGCTCCGACCTTACCGCCATCATGCTCGAATACACGATCGACCCGCAGGAGCGGATCACGATCATCGGCGGCTCGGAAGACCTGGTCGCGAAGATCGAGCGGCGCTACGACCTGCGCAACGTCTGCCACTTTAACCCGCCGATGGGCTTCATCCGCGACCCGGCAGCGGTGCTGGAAGCCGCGCAGTTCGTGGAGCGCCATCCCAGCCGCTTCGTCTTCCTGGCGGTAGGCTCGCCGCAGCAGGAGATCCTGGCCCACCGGATCAAGCAGCGCGGCCAGGCGGTCGGTATCGGCCTGTGTGTGGGCGCCTCGCTACTGTTCCTCGCCGGCCAATTGCAGCGCGCACCCTTGTGGATGCAGCGTGCCAAGCTCGAATGGCTGCACCGCTTGGCCCAGGAGCCCAAGCGGATGTGGCGGCGCTACCTCTACGATGCGCCCAAGATCCTCCGGATCGCCGCCGACCACCGGCGCGAGCAGCGGATCCTGGTCAGCGTGGTCGTCCTGACCCGCCACCGCCAGGAGTTCCTCCCGCGGCTGATCGAGCGCTGCGACGCGCAGAGCGGCTTCAATGCGGGCGCCATCGAGCTCCTCGTGGTCGACCGCTCGGCCGATGGCTTGGCCCGGGCAATCGTCGAGCGGGCCGCAGGGCAGAGCCGGACGATCCTGCGCTTCCTGCACCTGCGCGACATGGGCGTCGCCAAGGCTCGCGCCCTGGCCGTCGACCAGGCGGCCGGCGAGTTCGTGGCCTTTCTCGACGACCACGCCCTGCCCGGAACGTCATGGCTGGAGACCATGCTCCGAATCACCCGGATCTACGATCCGGACGTCGTGCTGGGCCCGGTGGAGGCCGTGCCCGACGAGGCGGGCCGGCGGGATGCCGAGGTCTATCGCCGCTTCTTCAGCTATCGCAACGATGCCGCGACCGGCACGAGCTTCGAGCTGCGCCGGCCGCTCCAGTTCAAGAGCGGCGGCTCCTATGTCCCGTTCGAGATCCGCAACGCGATAATGCTGAAGGCGAACTTCCGCCTGCTCGCCAGCACCGCCACCGGTGCCGACGGCGAGGACGAGCTGTTCTTCCAGCGCATACTACGCCAGGGCCGGCGCCTGGTCTGGTGCGCCGAAGCCAGGGTCGATGAGCACCTGCCAAGGGCCCTGCTCACGCCTGGCCAGCTCTGCAGGCGGACGTTCCGCCGCGCCCAGCTCACTGCCGGTGCGGCGCTGGGCCCGCCAGTTGCATGGGCGGACGTATGGGCCTGGCTTGTGATCGGGCTGGGCCAGG
>NZ_WUJP01000470.1 GCF_009806515.1 Geminicoccus flavidas
CCCTTGCCGGCTCCGTGAAGACGCTGTTCTGGCCCCTCTCGCGCTCCCGCGGCGTGGCCGGGGTGCGGCTGGTGGCGGCCGGTGCCGGCAAGCTCGCCATGCTGGGTGGCCGCGACCCGCACCGGGCGAGCAGTGCGGTGATTGAGCCGGCACCGCCAGCCCCGCCGCCCACACCGTCGCTGGATCCCGCCATCGTCCTGGAGCCCCTGCGGGCTGCCACGGCCGATGGCAGCGCCAGAGCCGCGGGCGAGCGGCGCTGGTGGCGCCGGCGCGTCGAGGCAGCCTGAACGGCAGGAAGCAGGAATTGGCCACCAACATCCTTCTCGAGGACACGGCCACCAAGCGCCCACG
This sequence comes from Geminicoccus flavidas, assembly GCF_009806515.1. Classification (GTDB taxonomy): domain Bacteria; phylum Pseudomonadota; class Alphaproteobacteria; order Geminicoccales; family Geminicoccaceae; genus Geminicoccus; species Geminicoccus flavidus. Next base: position 352 of record NZ_WUJP01000470.1, read on the forward strand.
CCAACCGGTGGCCGTGTCCGAGCGCAGCGCCGGCATTGGCCTGGTCACGATCGACACCATTCTGCTGAGCCTCGTCCTGGCGCTGAGCCTGCTGTTCGGCGGCTGGG
>NZ_WUJP01000471.1 GCF_009806515.1 Geminicoccus flavidas
GCGGGCTCGCTCCAGGACTGCTGCTCCTCGTCCAGCTGGCGAGCTTCATCGGCTGCAAGGCCCTGCTGGGCCTCTACCCCGGCCACGGGCTGGCCCGCGCCCAGCGGATGCAGAAGGTCGTGCTGGCAGTGGGCATAGCACTGATCGCGAGCCTGGGCCTGGCTGAGCTGGTGGGCTGGCTAGATGAACGGGAGGACCCGCGCTTTTCGTTCTGGCCAGTGCTGCTGGCCGGGATCGTGCTAGGCTTGGGCGAACCGGTGGCACGCCGGGTCCTGATGCGGCTCGGCCGCTGGCAGCAGCCCGTGTTCATCTTCGGCGGCGGCGAGGCGGCCAGCGGCATCGTGCGCCAGCTCGCCTTCTACCCGCACATGGGCCTGCGCGCGGTCTGCATCGTCGACGAGAGCTCGATCTACATCCCTGAGGAGTATCAGGGGATCCCGATCATCCGCTTCCGCGAGCTCGGCGAGCACGCCAAGCTGTTCAGCATGACCACGACCGCGATCATCGTCGAGCAGTCAGTGGAGCGGACCTTCATCCTGCGCCTCTACACCACTGGGATCTTCAAGAAGATCCTGCTGGTGCCGAGCTGCCACGACCTGATCAGCCTGGGTTCCACGGTGCGACCGGTGGGTGGCATGCTCGCGATCCAGGCCGGCAACGAGCGCCCGGCCCCGCTCGCGGCCTGGCTCAAGCGCGCCCTCGACAAGGCGGCCAGCGGCATGGCGCTGGTCCTCCTCTGGCCCCTGTTCGCGCTGATCTCGGCGATGATCCGCGCCGACAGCCCCGGTCCCGCGATCTTTGCCCAGCCGCGCTGGGCGGGTGCCGATCAGCAGTTCACCGCCATGAAGTTCCGGACCATGTACACGGATGGCGAGCGCCGCCTGCGCCGGCACTTTTTGAGCAATCCCGAGGCCGAGCGGAAATATGCGCGGTTCCGCAAGCTCGACAACGACCCGCGCGTGACCAAGATCGGCCGGTTCCTGCGCGCCACCAGCCTCGATGAGCTGCCCCAGCTCATCAATGTCTGGCGGGGCGAGATGAGCATCGTGGGGCCCCGGCCCTACACCATGGACGAGGTGAGCAAGCTCGGGCCCGCCACCGACATGCTGAGCATCGTCCGTCCCGGCATCACGGGCTTCTGGCAGGTCTCCGGACGCAACCAGCGCACCTTCCGCGAGCGGATCGAGATGGACTGCTATTACGTGCGCAACAACTCGCTCTGGTTCGATCTATGGATCATCTACCGCACGGTGATCGGAATGATCGCCAGGGAGGGCAAATAGGCTTCAGCCCTTGCTCCCGTAGGGATAGCTGCCCTCCAGTGGCACCTGCTCGCCATAGCTTTGGGCGTACGTTCCGTAGCCGGATGGGTCGATCCGGTTGACCACGATGCCGAGCAGCGACGGTGCCGGCCGTTGCGCCATCCGTTCGCAGGCCTCGCGGACGGCACTCACCTCCGTCCTCAGCCAGCGGCAGACCACCAGCACGGCATCGGCATAGCGGCCGAGGAACACGGCGTCGCTGGTCGGCAGCACGGGCGGCGTATCGATCAGCACGAAGTCGTAGTGCAGCCGCAGCGCCCGCAACGTCGCCGCCAGCTGCCGGCTTTCCAGGAGCGACAGGACTTCATTGCCGGCGGCACGGGCCGGCAGCACCAGGAACGGCCTGGCCAGCAACCCGGCCATGCCGCGTTCCCAGCCCTCGGACGGCTCGGCCAGCAGGTCGTTGACCGCCGGTCCCAGATCGTCCTCGTCGAACAGCTTGGCCAGGCGCGGGCGACGCAGGTCGAGGTCGACCACCGCCACTCGCTTGCCCGAGCGGCGCAGGAGGCCCGCCAGGCCGGATACCGTGGACGACTTGCCCTCGCCCGGCGCGGAACTGGTCACCAGCGCCACCAGCGATTCCCGATCAGGACGCTCCGCCTCGAGATCGCGGTAGATGTGGCGCAGCATCTCGGCATAGGCGCCGTTGGGGTTCTTAGCGACGTGGGCTTCCGGACGCTGGCGGCCCAGCCGCGGCACGCTCGGCAGCCGTGCCACCACCGGTCGCCCGGTCAGCCGCTCGACCTGGCGCGCCGAGCGCACGCGCGGATCGGCCCGGTCGCGGACCAGCGCCAGGAGGGTCGCCAGCGCGCCCGAGCCGATGAACCCGATGATCGGATAGAACAGGAACGGCGGCGAGCGCGATTCGAGGTCCGGCGAGGCCTCCGCCACCAGTTCCACGTCCGGCTGGACCAGGAACCGCTGCTCCGCCAGGAGCTTGCGCTGGGTCAGCATCTCCTCGTACAGGCGCCGGTTGACGTCGGCGTCGCGCTTGAGGTTGGCGATCCGGACCATGGCGTGCTGGTCGCGCGCGATCTGGTCCTGTGCGCCGGTGATCTCGTTGCCGATCTCCTCCGCCTTGACCCGCAGGAGATCCAGGTCACGCACCACCGCCGCGAGGCCGCGCTCGGCCTCCTCGCGGATCGTGCGGCGCAAGGCGGTCTCGTCGGCCCGCAGAGCCTGCACCGACGGATGCTCCGGCCCAAAGCTCAGGAGGAGCTCCGAGCGCCGGCGCGCTAGGCCGGCGGCCTCCAGGGCGAGTTGCTCGGCAGTCTGGCTGTCCAGGGCACGGGCAAGTGCCACCGGATCGCCGCTCGCCTGCAGTTCCTCGAGAGCACGCACGCGGGCCTCGGTCACCGCGATCTGGCTGCGGGTGTCGATCAACTCCAGGTTGAGATCGGCGATCCGCCGCGACAGCACCTCCTCGGTCCCGTCGACCGGCAGCGCGTTCTCGGCGCGATAGGTCTCGAGCTGGCTGTCGGCCCGTTCCACCTCGTCGCGCAGTTCCGCCAGCCGGACCTCCAGATAATCTCCGGTGCCGCCCGCGGTCTGCAGCTTGGCATCGAGCTGCTGGCGGATATAGGTACGGGCCGTCTCGTTGACGACAGCGGCGGCCAGCACCGGATCGGCGGCCCGGTACGACAGGGTCATTGCATAGCTCTGGCCGACCTGCTGGACGCTGATGTCCTCGGCGAGCCGCTCGATGATCTCGTCCCGGGTCATCTGCTCTGCGGGTTCGTCCGGCTCGGTGCGCAGCAGCCGCCGGAGCTCGTCCAGCCAGTCCGTGAACGGCGCTGCCTGCTCCTTCAGGAGGGCCATCAGCCTGCCCTTCACGCTCGGCGGGTCGATGAAGTCCGGGTTGCTGGCCAGCTCCAGCCGGTCGGCCACCTCGCCCAGCACGACCGGCGAGAGGATCACGTGGAGCTGCGTCTCCAGGATCGGCATGTCGCGGATCAGCTGGCCCGGGATCGTACCGAGATTGGGCAGCGGCGCGTCCTTGGGATTGAGCGCCATCATCGCGGTCGCGGTGTAGCGCTCCGGGGCCAGTGCCCCGTAGAGGCTCGCCAGCAGCGTCAGCGGCAGGACGATGCCGCCGATCAGGAGCTTGTGGCGCCTGAGGACGCGCAGGATCTCGGACGGGCCCGGGAACTCGTCGAACGCGCCGCTGAACATCGCCCGCACGCCGCCCTGCGCCCCGGGCCGCGGCTGGGCGCTGCGGACGTCCATCAATGCCATGGGGTCGAGCCTTCGCTGGGCAGGGTCGGCGCCGGCCGCATCCGGTCGACATGCCTGCGGATGATGAGGATCAGGGCCACCAGCGCAGCCGCTTCACCGATCGCGATCACTAGGATCGTTGAGGTGGCCGTACCGACCAGCACGGCGACGGCCAGGCCCACGAAGATGGTGAGCATCGCGATCATGCTGGCATAGAAGGACTGGCGGAACAGCGGCACGCACTGCGCCTCCAGGCTGTAGACGGTGCGCAGGAGCCCCACCAGCGTCGCCAGGCCCCATAGCGGCAGGGCAGCGCCGATGCCGCCATACTCGGCGGGCAGGATGTTGACGGACAGATACGGCCAGCCCAGCCAGAGCAGCATGAGATAGACTAGGGTCGCCCCGATGAAGCCCAGCGCGCTGAGGTTGGCATAGCGCATCGCCGCGGCCGGGCGGCCCTCGGCGAAATCCCGCGCCATCACCGGCCGGGCGACCTTGCTCCAGGCGCTCCCCAACAGGCCCACTGGCCGCATCAGGGTCAGGGCGGCCTGGATGATGCCCAGATCGGCGACGCTGAAGAAGGTGCTCACCGCCACGACATGTCCCCGGGTCTGCATCTCCGACGCGGCCGCCCCCATCAGCGCCCAGCGCGCGTGGTCGCCCCAGAGCCGCCGCAGGCGCCGCCGCACCTTGCGGTCGAACCGCAGTGTGAAGTCGCCGGGCTGGCGGATCAGCGTCGAGGTGCAGGCCAGCACGGTGGCGATGCACAGCGTGCCGACCACCAGCATCATGCTGATCTCGATCCCAACCCAGGCAGCACCGGCCAGGGCCACCAGGACGGTCAGCGCCTGCAGCAGGTCGTTCAGCAGGACCTGCCCTGCCTCCCGCCGTGTGAAGTGGTAGGTCCGCACATGCTCCCGGCAGATCTGCAGGGCGACGAACAGGCCGCTGAGCAGGGGCGTGGCCCAGCGATGGGATTCGCTGAAGAACTCGAACCCGATCGTGGTCGCAATCCCCACCAGCACCGCCACCCCGACGGCGACCAGCCAGGTAGTGGCCAGCACTTCCTGCCGCTCCGCCGGGCTGGTGGCACGGACGAGCAGCAGGGCCAGTTGCGAGCCGGCCAGGGCCTGATGCGCTGCCAGGCCGGTGAGCGAGACGCTCAGCACGATGGCAAAGGCGCCGAACTTGCCGGGCGTCCACTGGTGGATCAGCCAGAAGGTCAGGATCAGATTGGTGGCGCTGACCAGGATCTGGTCGGCCATCGACAGCACCAGTGGGCTGCGCAGGCGGCCGATCATGCCACCAGCCCAAGCTCGCGGTTGTAGCGCTCGACATGAGGCCCTGCGGCAAAGCGCGCCGCAATCCGGTCGTGCTGCGCCAGGAGAGTGGCGCGCAGCGCACCATGCCGGTCCAGCAGTTCCTCCAGCCCGGCCAGGATCGAGTCCACCGAGGTCGGATCGCAGCCGATCGCGGCATCGATGCCATCGACGAAGCCGTCGATGCCGGTGCCGCGGGAGTAGAGGATCGGCACGCCGCTCAGCATCGCCTCGACATAGACCATGCCGAAGGTCTCGTTGTGGCTGGGCAGGCACATGACGCCGTAGCTTGGCAGCCGCGCCAGCAGTTCCGCGTGCGGCACCGCCCCCACCAGCCGCGCCTGCCCGGTCAGGCCATGCCGGGCGATCAGCGTCGCGATCGTCCCGGGCCGGCCGCGTCCTATGATGTCCAGCGACAGGCCCGGCCGCCGCCGGGCCAGGCGCGCAAAGGCCGGCAGCAGCCGGTCCAGCCCCTTCTTCTGGTAGATGTCGAGATGGAGGATGGTCACCAGGCGGCACGGATCCGGCACCGCATCCGCCGCCAGCCGCGTTCCTGGGCAGAAGTTCGGCAGTTCCCGGCCAAGGGGCTGCGCCTCGGGGAACAGCCGCTCGATCTCCCCGCGATACCACAGCGACACGTAGTAGAGGCGTCGGCTGTGCCGCACGATCCGGCGGATCAGCGGGCGGTAGTGCGGCAGGTAGCGCAGGATCTTCGATTCGGCCTCGGCGCGGATCGAGCAGACCAGCGGGACCCGCAGCCAGCGAGACAGGAGATAGCCGCTGATGCCCTCGAAGCAGAGCTTGTGGGCATGGACCAGATCGACCCGGATCCCCTCCTGCTCCATGAGCGCCCGGATGCGGCGCGCCACGATCGCCATCGAGGCGAACAGCAGCATGCCGAACGGCGGTCCCCAGTAGCACATCGAATAGACCGACGGGTCGCCGGCACCGTCACCGCGGATCAGGCCGACCTGCCGCGGGTCGCCGGTCCGGGTGAGCGCCACGACCACATGGTCGACCGCCGGGTTCGCCTTGACGAAGTTGCGGATGGCGACCGTCTTCGTCCGGTCATGGGCATCCGGATAGTCGACGGCGAGGTGCAGGATCCGGCGCCGCGACGGATGCTGCACGGCCGGACCGGCGGTCGGATCAGGCGCCATGGCTGACCGTGGACGTTTACGCGGACGATGCGGGCGCAACCCGCCGCAGGACGCAGGCAAGGTTGGGCAGGACGAAGCTGGAAGCGCCGCCAAGGCGGGCGGCCAGCCGGTAATAGAGCCCCTGCAGCCGACCGACCCGGTCGACCCGGCCGCGGCCGATATAGGGCAGGTGGAACGGGAAGGTCGCCAGGAAGTCGTCCAGTGACCGGTAGTGAAGGAAGCCCGAGACGACCTTGTACTCCGGCATCAGCCGGCGGATCGCCAGCGGCGACCAGAAGATGTTGTTGTTTTCCCGGTCGTTGCGCTTGAACAGACCGGCATAGACCTGCCGCACCGGCATCGGCAGCCAGTGGCAGAACGGCAGCTCGGTGTCGTGGGCGATGACCGGGAACCACAGGTTCGGCGTCGTCAGCACGACCAGATCGCGCGAAACCCGGGCAAGGTCGCGTACCGCGGCAGGATCGCCGCCCACATGCTCCAGCACCTCGAC
>NZ_WUJP01000472.1 GCF_009806515.1 Geminicoccus flavidas
GCAGTAGGCGATGTCGCAGCAGCCGTCTGGCAGCGGCAAGGAGCCGAGCGCGCCGACATGCCACTCGATCCGGTCCGCCACGCCCAGGATCTTTGCGATCTCCCGGCCGGCTTCCAGACGCGGCCCGTCCATCTCGACCGCGATCACCCTGGCCGGCGTGAACATGGCGAATGCCATGGCGAGCCAGCCATAGCCCGCACCCAGGTCGGCGACCACCGTCTGTGCGTCGATCGTCCGGAACTTGTCGATCTGTGCCACGTAGCGCTTGCGGAAGAACTCCAGCGTCAGCGTCACGTCGAGATCGGCATAGTTGCCAGAGCGCAGATGCTCCACCTCGCCGATCCTGGTCAGCGTTTCCGGATCGAGGTGCAAGGGGACAGCGTAGCGCACGCCAGGGTCAATCGCGCTCGGCATCATCGAGTTCCAGCTACGCGTCGGTCGGACCAAGCCACTCATGAGCAGGGAGATCGCGACCGGAGGCCATCTCCCGGACAGCCGCCACAAAAAAGATGACTGGAATCCTGATTCTGTCAAGCTGACTTCCAGACGCAGTCATCTGATTTTCCAGAACAATGTAGATTAATCTGCCGAAGCTCTGGTTTCTGCGGCCGATCTACCGGCGATGACGAAAGCGAACAGCAGAAAAATCCACACCGGGACATAACCGCGCAGCAGTGAGCTTTCCATGAGGTTGTGCATGAGGGCGAAAATGATCAGCCAGCAGCACAGGCGATACAATGCCGGCTGCTCGTGGCGCAGGGCCGGCAGTGCCGCGAAGGCTTGGAGGAAGCTGCCCATCATGAGGGCCAGCCCGGGCAGCCCGATGAACAGGATGACGTCGAGATAGCCGTTATGGGCCTGGTTGAGCAGGTGAATGAAGGGCAGGTCCGCTGCGAGGTTGGGCGAGCCGGGGCCGATATTCCAGAAGGACTGGTAGCCGTAGCCCAGCAGCCAGTGGCCATCGAGCTGCTCCAGGACGAACTGCCAAATGACGTCCCGGTCGGTGAAGGTGGGATCGGGCATGACCATGGCCGCCAGCCGACCAGGGGGGATGCCCATGCCATGGGTGACGAATCCCAGGAGCGCCATCACCACAATCGCCCAGGCGGCAAGGTGCAAGCCGATGCTGAGCCTGGTGCTGCGCGCCATTCTCTGCAGGACCAGGTAGACGCAGGGCACCAGCACCAGCAGCCCGATCGACGTCTTGGAGCCGGCCAGGACTAGGGCCAGCATCCAGCCAGCCAGGTAGGCGAGGTTGAGGAACCGCCCGACCCGGCTGAGCTCCGCATGGATGGTGCCGCCGACCAGCACGGCAATGATGGCGATCGCACCCAGGCCGTTCTTGTCGTCGTAGATCCCGCGGAAGTCGCCGCGCCAGTCGAAGGCGGAAGGCAGCGCCAGCAGGGCCGCCAGGTTGCCCAGAAGCGCGATCGCGAGCCCCAGATGGAGGAGCCGGTGGCAGCGCGCGGTCGACGCGATGCCCAAGGATGCGGCCAGCACGCAGAACACGACCATGGCCTGCTGCAGCGACCGGCGGATCGAGATGCCCGGTTCCACCGCCCAGGCGGCGCTCACCAGGGCGAGCCCGACCAGGGCGAGCAGGCAGGCATGGCGTTCGGTCGCCAGCGCCAAGCAACGGCGCCAGGACGGCAGGATCGCCAATATGCCCAGCAGGGTGGCGCCCAGCCAGAACAACTGGTTGAAGCGGTTGCTTTCGGAGGTTGCCTGCAGATGCGCCGCCACCTCGAGATCGATGAAGTCCGGTGCGCTCAGGACCGGGGTCAGCACCCGCGTGCAGTACAGGACCAGCAGCAGAACGAGCAGGTCGGCCAGCACGCCGCTGAGCAGGAGCCGGGTGAACAGGCCGGGCGACCCTGTCCACCCGGTCGTGCCGGCCGCCTCAGCGCGCAGCGACATGGCCGCTCCGCCGGGATGCCAGCGCAAGGGAATAATGCTCCAGCGTGGCCAGCGAGATCGCATCCGGGTTCAAGGCGGACAAGGGTGCCTGCCCCGGCTCCGGGCGTCGCTGGAGGGAGTCGAGGAAGGCGCGCAGCGGCGCCGGCTCGATCGGCCCGTCCAGCGGCGTCACCCAGTCCGGCCCGACCATCTCGGCGAGTTCGGCGAGCGAACCCTGGAGGCGCGCCAGCACCGGCCGGTCGAACGACAGCGCCAGGAGCAGACTACCCGAGTTCAGCACGGTCTGGTGGTTGAGGACGAAGCCATCGGCTGCGGATACCAGCGCCGTGACCTGCTGGTCGTCCAGATGCCGCGCCATGATCCGCACGCGGCCGTCGTCGCCCGCGAGAGCTCGCAGCCGTTCGGCATAGTCCGGATCTGCGCCACCGGCGATCGCCAGCATCTCCCCATCCCGGGCACAGGACCGAAACGCGGTGATCAGCGCGTCCAGCCCCTTGGAGGGCCGCATGTAGCCGATCGAATAGATGACGGTGCCGCTGGCTGGCAGCCCCATCGCCGCCCGGGCCGCCGGCCTTGCCATCCGCGGCGGATAGGCGGTCCGATAGTGGGGATGAGGCACGACAGCTCTGTGGCGTGTGTGCAACTGTGGGTGGGTGTTCAGCAGCACCTGCTCGGCGGCATGGGTCAGGCTGATGACAAGATCGACCCTGTCGAGGAAGGCGGAGAAGTAGTGCTGCCAGATCCTGGCGCCGGTGGCATCCATCGCTGCATGAGGCGCCAGATTATGTGCGGTCCAGACCAGGATGCCGTTGCGACGGCGCACCCGGTCAATCTTCGCCAAAGTCATGCGGGCGCATAGCTCTTTAGCCAGCTCGCCTGCACCGGCGATCCGCCCCCAGAACACGCTTTCCGGCCAATGAACATGAAGGACATCACAGTCGGGCACACGCAACGACCAGCGCCAGTATTCACGGATCTGAACGCCCTTTGCCAGCATCGGCGAATACAGCAGCCACGTGTATGGGTTTACTTGTCGCTCCTGCAGCCCTGGCCAAGCCCAGATTTTCAAGATTTCACGTCTCTTTCCGGCAAAATGTAGACTTCACCAAGCTAGCGTCAGATCTAGCAAAATAAAATAAGATAGTTTGCATGGAAAAATACCATTACTAGGTGACCAACCCTGCGCTGTTTTGGCCGTGGCAGCACCGCAGGACAGCCGCTTATCCTGAATGACGTAAGGCAGAAGCTTTATTGGTCGGAGAATATCCAGGCCGCACAAGAACAAAATGAGGCCCCACCCCTCGCTTCTGAGGGTCTGCCGATTGGAATGAACATGTTGCGCATCAAGCTGGTTCTTGCGGCCTTCCTGGCCGTTGTTCCGGCGTTCATGGTAGCCGCCACTGGCGCGGTGGCGGTTACCACGAACGCGATTCCAGGTGGCTACTTGAAGACGAGCGGCAACAAGATCGTCGACAGCCAATCCCGCGAAGCTCACATCCTCGGCCTGAACTGGTTCGGGTTCGAGACGCAGAACATGGTCGTGCACGGCCTGTGGGAACGCAATTACGAGGCAATGATCGCGCAGATCGCGTCGCTCGGCTTCAACACGATCCGTCTGCCGTTCTCCAGCGCGATGCTGTCTGGAACCGCGAGCAACGTCAGCAGCATCAAGTACCGCCTCAACACCGACCTGGAGGGCCTGACGCCTCTCCAGATCATGGACAAGATCATCGCGACGGCCGGCAGCCACGGGCTGCGGGTGATCCTGGACAATCACAGCCGCCTGCCCGATGGCAATGACGGCAAGTGGTACAGCGGCACGCGCCCGGAATCACAGTGGATCGCCGACTGGCAGATGCTGGCGACGCGCTATGCCGGCAACACCACCGTGATCGGCGCGGACCTGCACAACGAGCCGTCCGGCACCTGGGGCACGGGCGCTGCCGATGACTGGGCCCGCGCCGCGAAGGCCGCAGGCGATGCGATCCATCAGGTCAACCCCAACTGGCTGATCATCGTGGAGGGCCTGCGCGTCCACAATAACCAGTGGTACTGGTGGGGCGGTGGCCTGACGCCGGTGGCCACGCATCCGATCGTCCTGAACACCCCAAACCGGCTGGTCTATTCCCCGCACGACTACCCGCCGTCCCTGCACGAGCAGCCCTGGTACCAGGCCGGCAACTATCCGAACAATCTGCCGTCGGTCTGGGAGTCGCATTGGGGCTTCATCGAGACGCAGAACATCGCCCCCCTCCTGCTCGGCGAGTTCGGCTCGCGGCTGGAGACCAGCCGCGACGTGCAGTGGGCCGACAAGATGGCCGACTACCTGGAAACCAAGAACATGGACTGGGTGTGGTGGTCCTGGAACGCCAACGGCGAGCCCCGCGGCCTGCTGGAACCCGACTGGACGACGATCAACCAGACCAAGCGCAACTACCTGCTGGACCTGATCGAGCGGACCGACTGATCTCCTGAAGGGCAAAACCGGCCCCCTTGCCCGGATGCGGTGGTTGCCACCGGCCCGGGCAAGGGAACAGGACGGGCTCTTCGCCCCGCCCGATCAGGCCAGCAGCAGGCCCGCGTCGACCGGCACGGTGTGGCCGGTGACCATCTTCGTGCCGAACGCCAGGAACAGGATGACATCGGCCAGGTCGGAGGGCTGGTTGCGGCGCTTGAGCAGGGACTGCTCAATCGAGCCCGTGCGCTGCTCGTCGGTCCACTCGACCATCCAGGGGCTGTCGACCGCACCCGGTGCGATCGCGTTGACCCGGGCCTCGGGCGCCAGGGCGCGGGCCAGGTCCTTGGTCAGGTTGATCAGGGCCGCCTTGCCAGCACTGTAGGCGATCGAGCTGCCGACCCTGCCAAGGCCGGCGATTGAGGCCGTGTTGACCACGGAGCCGCGCCGCTCCTTGAGCGTGGCCGCGGCCGCCCTGGTGCAGCGGAACACGCTGACCAGGTTCACGTTCCAGATGGTCGACCAGATCTCCTCGCTCACCGCGTCGAGATCCTGGGGCGGGATCAGCCTGCGGGTGGCGGGCGTGCCGGCATTGTTCACCAGCAAGTCGAGGCCGCCCAGCTCGCGGACTGCGGCTGCCACCATCGCCTCCGCGTCGCCCGGCTTGCCCACGTCGCCGGGTGCTGCCACCACCTTGCCGCCGGCCTCCGCCAGACGGGTCAGTTCCTGCTCGCCGCGCGGATCGCCGGGCAGGTAGTTGACGGCGACGGCCGCGCCGAAGCGCAGCAGCATCTCGACCGTGGCCAGGCCGATGCCGGAAGCGCCCCCGGTCACCAGCGCGGTCTTGCCCTTGAGGTCATAGCTGATCATCGCGGCACCATCGGCTTGATGTCGCGCAGGGCCTTCTTCAGCGCGAGCAGTCGGTTGTCACGGTCCTGGAACAGTTCGGCCGCCGTGCGGCCACCCCAGTCATAGAAGCCCTTGCCCGCACGCACGCCGGTATGGCCGGCCTCGACCGCACGCTCCAGGCTCTCGGAGCGGCCGGTCACCTCGGGTGGCTGGTAGGTAGCATTTTTCAGATTGTCGCGGATCACCCCGAGCCCGGCGAAGTCCGCCTTGCCCATCACGCCCAGGATCGGCATGCGCAGCGCCAGGCC
>NZ_WUJP01000473.1 GCF_009806515.1 Geminicoccus flavidas
ACGAACTTGCGGAACACCACCGGCACCTTGCCCATCGCCTCCAGCATCGCCTTGAGCTCGGCGGTCACTGCCGGATCAGTCTCGGGAGTCGGCACCACGTCGACCAGGTCCACGAGATAGGGCGGCGAGTACCAGTGGGCGATCAGCGAGCGCTTCCAGCGATGCCGGGGGATCAGCGGGAACACGTCGAGATTGCTCGTGTTGCTGGCGAACACGGCATCGGGCGCGGCCAGCGCGTCGAGCTCCCGAAACAGGGCGGTCTTGACGTCGGCCAGCTCCACCACCGCCTCAATGATCAGCTCTGCCCCCTGCACCGTGTCCGCCAGGGTCTCGTGCCGGGTGATCACCTCGGAGAGCCTGGCCGGCGTCCAGGAAGGGTCCGCCTCGCCCGCCGACACCAGGGTGGCGGCGGCCTTCTCGATCAGCGCCATCGAGCCGTCGAGCGTGGCCGGGTTGCTGTCGGTCAGCCGGACGCGGTGCCCGCCCAGCGCGAAGACCAGCGCCAGTGCGTGGCCCATCAGCCCGGCACCGATCACTGCGACCTGCTTCATGACAATGCTCCGGCGGTTCAGGATCCAGGGAAGTGACGAACGGATCCCGAACCGGCCGTTCCTGCCGGATGGCACCGCGCTGATCCGGGCTGCTGCCCGCACGGTCGCATCGGCGGAACGCCTATCGTTCATGGCTTGCTGGTACGGCCTCCGCTCGCGGCAGCGTGCTGCCGCACCGGCAGGCGTATTTTCGCCAAATGCCCGCGTCAAGGGCGAGCGGCCGGCTGCGTACTCCACAGGAAAGTGCCACGGTCGGCCTGGGTCCACCGTGGCGATTGCGATTGCCGAACGATGACGGGCAGCCGCCTCCGGCTGCCCGCAACGAACCTACCGTTCAGTACGGCTTGGGCGGCTTCGGATTGTCATAGGTGTCCTGGAAAACGTCGCATTCCTTGTCGGCGTTCTTCAACCGGTACAGCGTGACCGGAATGCCGCTCTTGTAGTCGTCCGACTTGAGCGTGCAGGCCCAGGTGCTCGGGATCGGGCTAGGCTCGGCCGACGTGCATTCCCAGTCCATCGGGTTCTGCGTGCCGTTCTGCGGTCCGATGCCGGTGCCGCCGCGAACGAAGTAGGAAGTACCACCCAGATGGGCCCCCTTGGGCTGGCCGTAACGATGCTTGGTCGGCGCCGATGTCACGATCGCACCGTCGAACACCGCCATCACGTTCTTGTGGTTCTCGGTGTAGCTATGCTTGCCCGCCGCGTCCCAGACTTCCTGTTTGCCGGTGAGCTTGGTGGTCGGGAGGCGAGAATGGAAGGCGACGTTCAGGACGAGCCTGGTCGGCTCATACTCCTTGGTCTTGTAGCAGACGGGGTAGTCTCGCGCCGAAGCCTGCTCGAAGGGGATACCCGCCATGGCAGCAAAGCTAAGCGCGAGAACACTGGTCCGAAGCGCAACTACGTACATGAACATATCCTCCGTAGTAGGAATTTTCCTGCGCGAGGACGGGCACGCCACCACTCCGCACGGCAGCATGAACAGAACAAAAGAGAAACACGTTTCCGTTTTAATTTCCGGATATTGAGTTTTTTTTTCCGGAATGATTAACCCGTCGTCACGGACAGCCTTCTACCATGAAATTATTGATCACTACTTTGAGTACTGCAGCATATCACGAGAATGTGATTGTTTCAGGAAATAGTGTACCGAGGTATGTCTTAAGGCCCCTAGGGTCATGCGCTGCACGCAGAAGGACGGCGACTGGCGGTGACTTCAGCCTGTTCCCAAGCTGGTACCTATACCCCTGCGTGCATCGCCGTTTTGGCCACGTGGCCGGAACATTGAGTATCTCGTAACTTCCGTTCCGCGAGCCGCTGCCCGTCGGCCTCCAAGGGAACTCCGGAGTCCTCAGTCTGTCGACGCAATGGCGTCTCGGCCACCAACCATAGGAAGCTTGACGCACCGTGTCCCCGGCTCGCAGGTGACCTGCGGCCGCCACTTGATCCCGCAGCCATTGGAGCGGCAAGGCCGAGCGCGGGCTCATGCGCCCGAACTGGCTGGCAGGCCGGTGCCGGGACAACAACCCACTGAAGCGCGAGCACAACCGACGATGACCGCCAAGCCCCTGACCCTCGCCATCACCGGCGCCAACGGCAATCTCGGCCGCAAGCTGATCGCGGCCTTCGCTCCGCAGGACTGGTGCGGCACGATCCTGGCGATCGACCGGGTCCTGCCGGAACCAGGATTCGGCACCGCCAAGGCCCAGGCCGTCACCGGCGACCTGACCGACCGCAGCGATCCCGCCTGGCGCCAGGCGGTCGAACAGTCGGATGCGATCATCCATCTGGCCGCGCAGGTTCCCTATCCCGAGGCGAGCTGGGTCGATTCCGCCGCGTCGTTCGACATGACGATCAATGTCGTGGCCACGGCCCGGGAAGGCCGGCCACGCCGGCTGGTGTTCGCCACCTCGAACCACGTCATGGGCCGCTACAAGGACCTGCCGGAGGCGGAGCTTGCCGGTTCACTGCGGCCGGACACGCCGCCCAGGGTCGGCACGCTCTGGGACAGCGGCAACGGGGTGCAGGATTCGACCGCCTATGCCACCGCCAAGCTGATGGGCGAGCGCCTGTGCGTGATGGAGGCCGAGCGCGGCGGCCTCACCGCGGTCGCCCTGCGCATCGGCTGGTGCCAGCCGGGCGAGAACCATCCGCGCACCATCACCGGGACGGGCACGCCGGAGCAGAGCGCCGATGCGCTGGACGAGGCCGGCCAGCGCGCGCTGCGCTGGTTCCGCAACATGTGGCTGTCCAACCGGGATCTGGTCGGCGTGGTGCAGGGTGCGGTCCTGGCCGACGCGGCAGGCTGGCCAGCGCCCGGCATCATCGTGAACGCCATGTCGGCTAATGCGGGCGCCCCATGGGATCTGGGGCCGACCGAGGCGCTGCTGGACTACCGGCCGAAGGACGATGTCTGGCAGGTGCTGAGCGGAACGGCCTGACGATTCCGGCAGGTCTGAATGCGCAAGCGGCCGCGGGGATAACCCGCGGCCGCAGCTCAAAAGGTGGTCCATCCGGGCAGTGCGTGTCCGTGCCTGGAACCCGCACCAGCCTTTATTCGCTGTAGTGGTTGTCCGGATAGTAGTTGTCGGTATCCTGGAAGATGTCGCACTTCTCGTCCCGATTGTGCTTGACCTTCTTCAGGTAGACGCCTCGGTACTCGTAGCGGCCGGCATTGTTGTGGTCACCGAAGGACTGGTAGGAGATGGTGCATCTCCAGGTGTCCGGGGCCGCATGTACCTGCTTGGAGGTGCATTCCCAATGGATCGGGCTGTAGTAGGGGCCGCCCTCCGGCCCGTAGCCGCGCTCGTTCGGGTCACGCACGAAGTAGGACGTGCCGCCTAGATGGGCGCCCTTGGGCTGCTTCCAGGAATAGTTCGACGTCACGATGGCGCCGTCGAACACCGCCATGACCGTATGGTCCTCATCGCTAAAATTGTGGCCGGAGCCTCCCTCCCAGTAGGTGTGCTTGCCATCCGCGTCGTATACGGTCTGCCGACCACTCGAGCGCGTTGTCTTCAGGTAGGAGTGGAACGCCACGTCGAGCACGAGGCGTTCCGGCGAGTAGTAGCCCGGTTGGTGGGCCTTGTTGTCGTCCCGGTCGACGACCTTGTAGCAGACCGGAAAGTCGGTGGTGGCCGCCGCCTGGCTGATTGGTGCGACCACCAGGGCGGTAAGGCTGAGGGCGATGGCGCTGGCTCTGTAGATAGCGGGCTGCACTGAGTTATCCTCCTGACTGATCGGAAACCACTCTGGCAAATGGCGACAGTATTTCTGCCAAAACATCAGCCGACCGCCGCGCCGCTGCATCAAGGTAGCTTTGATACGGCTGACGTCCTTACTGCGGTTTGACAGAATCTCCTTGCCGCACCGAACATGTTACCATACGTGTCTGGCCTTCTATTGATATTTATCACTCAGTCACATTTTGTTGATGCAGCCTTGTCTCGCATACACTTGAAAAATTGTCGCTCAGGCCACGCGAATGCATGAGCTATGATTTTATGATCTTTTGGAGCTGCCCAAGAACCTAGGCGGCTAGCGAACCGTCCTACATGCATTCGTGGCCTGAAGCCTCCTGCCGCCCAGGAAAGCCTCGACAGGAAACGGTCGCACCGATTCGCCAGCGACTTCAGCAGTCGTCCGAGCAGAAGCTCCTCTCCGGGAACAGGTCAGATCAGTCTGCTGCGACCCCTTCGATCAGCCGGCGCCACCGGCCGATCTCGCGCGCGAGGAAGTCGGAGAATGCCCGGACCCGGGGTGCATGGCGCAGGTCCGGGTGGGTCAGGAGCCAGAGATCGTCGGCGAGTGCCGGGTCGGGCGGGGCGAGCCGGGCCAGGGCCGGCATCGTGTCGGCGATGAAGCAGGGCAGGTAGCCAATGCCGATCCCGGCCTGCACCGCCTCGGCCGCACCCAGCACGGTGCTGACCTTGTAGACGACCCGCTCGGGTGCCACCCGGGCGCGGACGCGGCGGGCGGCCTCGAGCGCGGTGAGGTCGTCGCCGAGCGAAACCCAGTCCCGGCCGGCCAGGTCCGGTTCGCTGGGCCCGGCTGCCACGGGCAGGTCCGCGCGGCCATAGAGCGCCCAGGCGATCGTCGCCATGCGACGGCCGACCAGGTTCTCCGGCGGGTGCCGGGTCGCCCGGATCGCCACGTCCGCGTCGCGCTTGGACAGGTTGAGCGCCTGGTTGGTCAGGACCACGTCCAGGCACATGTCCGGACAGGCCTGGCGGAAGCGGGCGAACAGCGGCGTCAGCAGGTGGACGAGCAGGCCGTCGCTGGTGGTGACGCGCAGTTCCCCGGCCGGGCTGTTGCCGCGCCCGGCTAGCCTGCGGGTGACCGCCGTGATCTCCTCGTCCAGCCGCCCGGCCAGGGCCACAATCTCCTCACCGGCCGCGGTCGGGACGTAGCCGGTGCGGTGGCGCTCGAACAGGATGATGCCGAGCTGCTGCTCGATCCGCTGCAGGCGCCGGAACACGGTGGAGTGATTCACGCTAAGCTTCGCCGCGGCGGCAGGCAGGCCCTGGGCCGCCGCTACCGCGCGGATCAGGCGGAGGTCGTCCCAGGCGAGCGTCTCGAACGTGTCGGCCATCGGATCTCGGGCAGGCGGCGGTACCAGGGGCATGGCGGCCGGTACCTGCATTGAAGCAATTGCCGCCATCAGGCCATGCCGGCCACGAGCTGGCCAGTGGGTTCTGGCAGGTGGACGAACCGCCCGACATCCTTCCATGTTGCAACAGTGCCGGCAGCACTGCAGCAAAACGATTGCACCAACGCAATCAGCCAACTCTTAGCAGCGAGTGACCGATGACCTATCTGCTGTAGCGACAAGGCGGACTTCCGCCGGACGAGGACAGCACCATGAACATGCACGGTATCCACCATGTCACGGCCATTGCCGGCCCTGCCCGGCGCAGTCGCGACTTCTATGTCGACACGCTCGGCCTGCGCATGGTCAAGCGGACCATGAATTTCGACGATCCCACCACCTATCACTTCTATTATGGCGACGAGGCGGGCAGCCCCGGCACCATCCTCACTCACTTCCCGTGGGAGCATGTGGCGGCCGGAAGGCTGGGCGTCGGCGAGACGGAGGAGACCGTGCTGCGCATGCCGGAGGGCTCGCTGGGCTACTGGACCCAGCGCTTCCTGGCAAAGGGCGTGCCGCACGAGAACCCGGTCCGGCGCTTTGGCCAGACCGTCCTGACCTTCAAGGACCCGGACGGGATGCGCCTGGCCCTGATCGCCCTGCCCGGCATCGAGAGTGAGCCGGCCTGGGGCAAGGGCACCGTGCCGGCTGAGCACGCGA
>NZ_WUJP01000474.1 GCF_009806515.1 Geminicoccus flavidas
TCCGCGGCATGCACGGCGTCCGCCTCCTTCTGGAGGACGATGCCGCGACGGGGGCGGTGCTGACCGATGTGCTGGGCTTTGAGAAGGGCGAGCGCGAGGGGTCGCTGGTGCGCTTCCAGGTGCCGGGCAACCCGATCGGCGGAATCGTCGACATCCATGTGGTGCCGGGCTTCCTGCCGGCACGGATAGGCGGCGGCTCGGTGCATCATGTCGCCTTCCGCGCCGCCGACGATGCCGAGCAGGCGGCCATGGTCGCCAAGCTGGCGCAGCACCACGGGATCGCTGCGACCGAGCAGAAGGACCGCGACTATTTCCGCTCGGTCTATTTCCGCGCCCCCGGCGGCACGATCTTCGAGATCGCGACCGACGTCCCGGGCTTTGCCATCGACGAGACGCCGGAAGCGCTGGGCTCCGGCCTGCAACTGCCGCGCTTCGTGCGTGGGCGCCGGGCGGAACTCGAGGCCCTGCTGCCGGACATCGACTGACAGGAGCCGATTCGATGACCGAACTGTCCTTCCTCCATCGGTTCGAGCCGGGCACGGTGCCTGGCCGGCCGCCGGTCCTGCTGCTGCACGGCACCGGCGGCGACGAGACCGACCTCCTGCCGCTCGGCCGGGCTGTAGCACCCGGTTCCGCCCTGCTCTCGCCGCGCGGCAAGGTGCTGGAGCACGGCATGCCGCGCTTCTTCCGCCGGCTGGCGGAAGGCGTGTTCGACGAGGCGGACCTGCGCCACCGCGCCGGCGAGCTGGCCGGCTTCGTGGCCGAGGCACGCGCGGCCTACGGGCTGGCAGCGCCGATCGCGCTGGGCTTCTCGAACGGTGCCAACATCGCCGCCGCGACCCTGCTCCTGCATCCTGCCACCCTGGCGGGTGCGGTCCTGATCCGGGCCATGGTGCCGCTGGCCGAGCCGCCCGAGGCAAGCCTGGATGACAAGCCAGTTCTGCTGCTTTCCGGTGCTGTCGACCCGATCGTCCCGCAAGAGAATGCGGTGCGGCTGGCAGTCCAGTTGAGCGACGCAGGTGCTGCCGTCGAGCACCGGGTCCTGCCGGTCGGCCACGGCCTGTCCCGGGCCGACCTGACGCTCGCTGCCCAGTGGTTCAGGCAGCGCTGAACCGGATCAGCTCAGCGCCGGTGCGGCGTCGTCCTCGCCGTCGAAGACGTGGCGGGATTCGGCCGGGAAGGCGAGCCGCACCTGGTCGCCCGGTGCAAGGGCCCGGTGCGCGCCGGTGCGGGTCTTGAGCTCGATGCCGCCGACATCGATCGTGATGACGTCGACGTCGCCCTCCATCTCCACCAGCACCACCCGGCCGGGAATCGTCGCATCCTCGCCGTCGATCCGGACATGCTCGGGCCGGATGCCGAAGGTGACCCGCCTGCCCGGCTCCGGCAGGGTCTGGCGCACCTCGATGGTCGGCTGGCCCTCGACCTCGAAGCGCAGGCGACGGCGGTCCACCGTCACGGCCGGAATGAAGTTCATGGCCGGCTGGCCGAGGAAGCCCGCGACGAACCGGTTCTTCGGCCGGTGCCACAGTTCCTCGACCGAGCCGATCTGCTGCAGGTCGCCGAAATTCATCACGGCCACCCGGTCGCACAGGGCCACCGCCTCTTCCTGATCGTGGGTGACATAGATCGAGGTGGCGCCGATCGCGTCATGGATGTGGCGGATGCGCGCGCGCAGGCGGACACGGGCATGGCGGTCCATGTGCGACAGCGGCTCGTCGAGCAGCAGCACGCTCGGGTCCCGCACCAGCGCACGCGCCAGCGAGACCCGCTGCTGCTGGCCGCCGGACAGCTCGTAGGGCTTGCGGTCGAGCACGTCCTCGACCTCCATGAGCTTCGCCATCTTCTGGACACGGGGGGCGATCTCCGCCCGCGACACCCCGCGCGCCTCCAGCGGGAAGGCGATGTTCTCGCGCACGGTCAGCGGCTGGTAGAGGGCATAGTTCTCGAAGCCCATGCCGATGCCGCGATCCTTGGGCGACAGCTCGTTCACGACCACGCCGTCGAAGCGCAGCTCCCCCGACGTGATGTCCTCAAGCCCGGCGATCATCCGGAGCGTCGAGCTCTTGCCGCACCCCGACGGGCCCAGGATGCCCATGAACTCGCCTTTGGCCACCTCGAAGCTGATGCCCTTGACCGCGTCCACGCCACCATAGCTCTTGCGCACGTCGTGCAGCGACACCGACTTCACGGCCTCATACCTCGCCGAGCTCGAAGGACTTGCGGAACAGGAACAGCCGGTCGGCCGGAAAGCCGATCGGCACCGGCTCGCCTGCTCGCGCGTCGACGCGGCCCGGCACCTGCGCCTGGATGATCCGGTCATGGCCCAGGCTGAAGCTGAGCAGCGAGGCCTCGGCACTGTGCTCGATCGCGTAGATGGGCAGGCGGATCGCGTTCCCGTCATCGGGTGCGATCCGGAGGTCGCCCGGCCGGCAACCGAGCCGCACCGTGCCCTCGCCGCCGATCCGGTCGGTGGCCCCATCGGCCGGCAGGTCGATCACGATCGGCACCGGCGCATCCTCGACCTCGAAGCGCAGCCGGCCGCCTGCACGCGCGACGCGCCCATCGATCAGGTTCATCGGCGGGTCGCCGACCAGTGCCGCCACGAAGTCGGTGGCCGGGGCGTGGTAGATCTGCTTGGGCGTGCCGATCTGCTCGATCCGGCCCTGGCGCAGTATCAGGATGCGGTCGGAGAGCGAGAGCGCCTCGCGGAAATCATGGGTGACGTAGAGCGTGGTGGCGCCGATCTCGACGGCCAGCTGCTTCAGCCGGGTGCGGGTCTGGAACTTCAGCTTGGCGTCCAGGTGCGCCAGCGGCTCGTCCAGCAGGAACACGTTGGGCGCGCGGACCATGGCGCGGGCGAGCGATACGCGCTGGCGCTGCCCGCCGGAAAGCTGGCCGGGCAGTCGGTCGAGATAGGGTTCGATGCCGAGGATGGTGGCGACGTGGGTGACCTTAGCCCGCTCCTCGGCCGGCGACAGCCGGCGCGGCCGCGTGGGTGCCCGCAGCGGGAAGGCGATGTTCTCGTAGACCTTCATCTGCGGGTAGAGGCTGTAGTTCTCGAATGCCATCGCAACGTTGCGGTCCTGGATCGGCCGCTTCGTCACGTCATGGCCATCAATCAGGACCCGGCCCCGGTCAGGCTGGACGATGCCGGCGACCGACTTGAGCAGCGTCGACTTGCCGGCCCCCGAGGCACCCAGGATCGAGAAGAACTC
>NZ_WUJP01000475.1 GCF_009806515.1 Geminicoccus flavidas
GCCGCGCGCGCAGGCGAACGAGACGTCGTCCACGGCCAGCATGCGGCCGTAATGCTTGGTGATGCCCTGCAGTTCCAGCTTGTCCATCACCGGTCTCCCACGGGTGCCGCGTCGAACGGGTAGAGACGCTTGAGCACGACCATGGTCACGACGAGGCCGACGATCCCGACCGCGCAGCCGACCCACATCGACGCCACCGGCTCGAGGAAGCGCAGCCAGAGAAGGTTGATCGTGACCCAGACCATGAAGCCCCAGAACAGGCGGTTGCCCCAGTCCATCGCCTCACCTCTTGACCGCGCCGAAGGTGAGTCCCCGGACGATGTATTTCTGCAGGTAGATCGAGAAGACCAGCATGGGCGCGATCGCGATGAGCGCTGCCGCAGACATCGGCCCCCACTGGATGCCGGTCATGGTCCAGAACTGCTCGATGCCGGCCGTGACCGTGCGCGACGCGTCAGTGCGCGTCAGCACGAAGGCGAACAGGAACTCGTTCCAGCTGAACATCAGGCTGAACGAGGTCACCACCGCGATCGGTGGCTTGAGCAGCGGGAAGATGATCTTGCGGAAGATCTGCGGCCGGCTGTAGCCGTCGATCATCGCCGAATACTCGATGTTCGGGTCGATCTCTTTGAAGAAACCGTAGAGCACGAAGGTGCAGAACGAGAAGTTGAAGAAAGCATGCGCCAAGATCACGCCCATATGGGTGTTGAGCAGGCCGAACTGGCGAAAGATCAGGTAGTAGGGCACCACGATCGCGGCCGCCGGCATCATCCGGGTCGACAGGATCATGAACAGCAGGTGGCCGCGCGAGGTCTCGTAGCGGGCGAAGCTGTAGGCGGCCGGCACCGAGACCAGCAGCACCAGGATCGTGCTGCCGACCGCCACGATCACGCTGTTCAGGAGCAGCGGGCCGAGATTGGCCGAGCGCCAGGCGGTCGGGTAGTGCTCGAAGGTCGGCTCGAAGAAGAAGGCCGGCGGCACGGCCTGGGCCAGCTCGTTCGGCTTCAGGCTGAGGTTGAGCATCCACAGGATCGGGAACAGGCAGGCGCCGACCAGCAGCACGATGCCGAGCCAGAACAGGAGGTTGCGTGCCATCTCAGTTCGCCCGGATCGCTTTGATGAGCTGCTGGAACAAGAGGTTGGTGAGCACCAGCACGATGAGCAGCACCAGCACCGACATGGCCGTGGCGCGGCCGAGATCGAAATACTGGAAGCCCTCGCGGAAGATCAGCCAGTTGATCGTCTCGGTCGAGGTGCCCGGGCCACCGCGGGTGGTGCCGTAGAGGATGTCGTAGACGCGGAACGCTTCCACCATCCGCAGCATGGCGACGATCAGCAGCACCGGCTTGATCATCGGCAGGGTCAGGCGGCGGAAGGTGAACCAGGCCGACGCACCGTCGATCTTCGCCGCCTCGAACGGCTCCTTGGGCAGGCCGCGCAGGGCTGCGAACACCACGAAGATGACCAGCGGCGTCCACTGCCAGACATCGATCGCGATCACCGAGTAAAGCGCGATCGAGCTGTCGGCCAGGAACTCGACCCGTGGCAGGCCTAAGGCCTGGAGCACGTAGTTGATGACGCCGTAGTCGGAATTGTAGAGGTGCCGCCATGCCAGCGAGGTCGCGAACGGAGCGGCCACAAGCGGCAGGATGCACAGGCCCCGGATTACCGTCTGGCCGCGGAACTCGCGATTGAGGAAGAGCGCGATCAGCGTGCCGAGCACCAGCTCGACGCCGACCGCAATCACCACGAACTTCACGGTGGTCAGGAACGCCGACCAGAAGGCCGTGTCGTTCACCACCCAGCGCCAGTTCTCGAGGCCGGCGAAGGTGGCGGGCCTGGGCAGGATGTATTTCTGGAACGAGGTCACCACCGCGAACACGGTGGGATAGATGACCAGCGCCACCATGAAGATCAGCGCCGGCACCAGCAGGAGCCATTTGAAGATGGCATCGTCCTCGACCATGCCACGCCAGGACCAGCGCGAGCGTGCTGGCGCCATCGCTTCCTTGGCGTCGGCCGAAACGGTGCTGACGGACGATCGAGCCTGCATCGGCTACCAGTCTCCCAGGGATGCCGGAGATTGCGCTGCGGGGAGGCGCTGACGCCTCCCCGTTCCCAGGGTCAGCTTTCCAGGATCTTCGCGTTGCCGCTGCGGCCCTGGATGTCGACGATCTTGGCGGCGAGCTCCTGGAGTGCTGGCTCGATCTCCATCTCCTTGTTGGCGATCTTGGCGCAGGAGATCGCGAGCTCGGAGTAGATCTTGCCCATCGCCGTCGAGGTGAAGTGGCCCTTCTTCGCGACGTCGTAGGTCCAGGCCATAGTGTCCAGGTCGTTCTGGGCATAGGCGCCGTTGGTCAGGCGCCGCTCCTGGGTCTGGAAGAACGGATCCAGCACCACGTCGCGCCGGCATGGATTCCCGCCGCCCAGCGCATAAGCCATCTGCCCCTCGTACGAGGTCAGGTACTTCACGAACCAGTAGGCGCCCTCGGGATTGTTGGCGTTGTGCGCCACCCCGATGCCGTAGGCACCGGTATAGGGCCTGCCACCCGGCACGGTCGCGACCTTGGCGTGCGTGCCCGGGAACTTGGTCTCGACCGAGGCGGTGACGGGCCAAAGATTGTTGTACATGAACGGCACCATCGCCACCTGGCCCTCGGCCATGGCGTTGGCGGCCTCGGGGAAGTCCCAGGACATGGCGGCGGCCGGGGCCGACTTCAGCAGCTCCATGTAGGTCTGGGCGGCCACGATGCTGATCCGGTCGGGGATCGTCACCTCGTAGCCTTCCAGCACGCCCTTCACGTCGTAGATCGAGCGGAACCAGTCGCCGCCCATGCCCCAAATGATGGCGCTGAACTCATCGTTGATCTGCTCGTTGCGGCCGGCCATCAGCGCCACGCCGTAGAGGTCCTTCTCCAAAGGCTTGCCGGCCGCGTTCTCGCCCGCCTTGCGGGTGAAGAAGGCAGCGACGTCGATCAGCTGGGGGAAGGTCGTCGGCACGGTGAGCGGATAGCCGTACTTCTCAGCGAACGCCTTGCGCTCTTCCGGGTGCTCCAGCAGGTCGGCCCGGTAGTGCAGCCCCTGGGTATAGTTGTTGTAGGGGATCGAGTAGGGCTGGTTCTCGTAGGTCATCATGGTCATCAAGCCGGCGTAGAACGGCTTGAGATACTCGGCCATGCCGTCGACGCCCTCGGAATCATATTCCGTGGCCAGCTCGTAGAGCGGCTTCACGAAGCCGTTGGCCGCCCATTCCGGCACATAGGCCGCTTCCATCGACAGCACGTCGTAGCCGCCCGTGTCGCCCAGCAGCTCGACCTGTTGCTTGGCGTACATGACGTTGGTCGACATGCCGACCACCTCGACCTCGACCCCGGTCTTTTCGGTGAACTTCGGGATCATCGCGGTCTTGAGATAGTCGGACCAGAAGCCCGATTCGACCACGACCGTGATCGTGTCCTTGTTCGTGACCTCGGGGATCTTGGACAGGTTGAACTTGTCCGGGTTGGCCGCGACCATCTCGGCCACGATCTTGTCCGCATCCTCGCTCTGGGCGAAGGCGGGCAGACCGAAGCCGGCCACCGCCGACAGGCCGGTGGCATAGGCGGCGCTGGTGCGCCAGGCGTCACGGCGCGTGAAGCCGCGCCGGAGGATTCCGGTCATCTCTTACCTCCCTGGTCGGAACATTCTCGACGATGTTCTCGACGTCCATGGCAAAAAGAGGCCGGACCGCTCGAGGCCCGGCCGACGCGTCAGCCGCGCGTGTCGAGGTCGATCAGCTCGATCTTGTAGCCGTCCGGATCCTCGACGAAGGCGATGTGCGTGGTGCCATGCTTCATCGGTCCGGGCGGCCGCGGGATCTTCGCACCCGCCTTTTCCAGCTCCTTGCAGATCCCATAGATGTCGCGCACGCCCAGCGCGATATGGCCGTAGCCATTGCCCAGGTCGTAGGGCTCGGTCTGGCCCCAGTTATAGGTCAGCTCGACCACCGCATGGGTCTCTTCCGGCCCGTAGCCGACGAAGGCCAGCGTGAACCTGCCTTCGGGGAAGTCCATCTTTCGCAGGAGCTGCATGCCGAGCAGGCGCGTGTAGAAGTCCAGCGACTTGTCGAGGTCCTTCACCCGGACCATCGTGTGCATCATCTGAAACTTGTTGTCAGCCATGGGCGTCCCGTTTCCCTTCCAGGATCGTGCCGGTACCCGGGCGGGCGCCGGCATAGCGCGCTTCCAGGTACATGCGGCACATCTCGGCATTGGCCTCGGCAGCACCGCGCACCCGGCGGATCTCGCGCAGGTGCTGCGTGTACCGTTCCACAAGGACCGCGTCACCCGCCAAGGTCGTAAATGCCGGCGCATCCGGCGTGACCGGGCCGCCATCCACCAGACGCGCGGTCAGGTAGCGCATCGCCAAAGGCCTGAGCTCGCCCGATCCGTGCGCCAGCTCGCGCAGCCCGCCCAGGGTCAGCGCCAGCGCCCCCTCCACGCCCCGCTCGGCCGCCAGCGCCCGCAGGAGGCCGGCCTGCCGGCCGAGAAAGGCCTTCTCACGGAACAGGCGGCGGATCTCGGAAAGGTCAGTGGTGGCCTCGCCCGCGAACACTTCGTCGAAGCGGGCGTTGCGGGCCACACCCTCGTTGATCTTGCGCGCCGCGAAATGGTCGACCAGGCGGATCCTGGCCTCGGCCACCCAGTCCAGCTGCTCGATGGCGGCCTTCATGTCGACCGCCATCAGGAAGGCGAAGTTGGCCGAGCACCAGAAGGTCGGCAGGCGGAAGGCCACGTCGACCACCCGGCCCTCGACCGTCACGCTCTCGATGAAGCCCATCGAGGTGACCGACTGGTCGAGCTCCGGATCCAGCACCTCGTCGAGCCTTGCCATGACTTCGGCCTTCTCGGCCGTGTCGATGACCGGCAGCTCAAGCGGCGACATCGATGCCCCCTGGGACAACCGGATGGGTCAGCTCGCCCTCGTCTTCCTTGGGCGGCACCGGGATCTGGAAGACCGGGTCCACCTCGATGTCGTAGAGCCTGGCCGCGTTCAGTCCCAGGATCTTGCGCTTCACCTCCATGGTGAGCTGCGTGCCTGCCTCCTGCGCCAGCTCGTCGGTGAACTGGAACGCCATCAGCTTCTCGACGATCCATTTCGGGCTGGTGATGCCGTAGTCCGAGCCGAAGATCAGCCGGTCCGGCCCCAGGAAGAACAGCAGGTCGGCCATCATCTGCGCGAAATATTTCGGCCGCGCATGGATGAAGGACGGGATCAGCGCCAGGCCGCCATAAACGTTGGGCTCCTGCCCGGCGATCCAGCAGAAGTCGTCGATCCGCGGCATTCCGCAATGGTCGATGACGAAGTTCAGGTCGGGGAACGCCGTGGCCACATAGTCCACGTCGTGCACGTCGAACGCATCCTTGTTGAGCGGATGGATCGTCGGCCCCTTGTGGATGTGGATGTTCTTGATGCCGAGCTCGCGGCACTTCTCCACGTAGGGAGCCACGAAGTCGTCACGCAGCGTATAGCCCTTGGACACGCCGTTCCATTCGGCGGTGTAGAGCTTGACGCCCTTGAACTTCCATTGCGCGTGCTCGGCTTCCAGCCGGTCCAGGCCGCGCTGGCCGTCCCGCGGGTCGAACCGGCCGTTCAGGATCACCTTGTCCGGATAGGCCCCCTTGAAGGCCGCGCACTGGTCGATCGTGTTGAAGCCGTTGACGTAGAAGTCGTGCAGGTTCGTGGGCAGCATGATGCCGTAGTCGACATAACCGTCCTCGAACAGGTCCTTCGCCGCGCCCTCTATGCCGTACCAGCAGAACCGGTCGAAGTCCCAGCGCTGGTCTTGCGGCGTCATGCCGACATGCGAGCCCCAGAAGCTCTCGATGAAGGTCAGGCCGTAGCGGTTCCGGCGATTTTCCGGACGCGCATCCCAGAGATGGATGTGACCATCGATGACGAGGACCTTGTCGCCCTCCGGCGTCACGAACATCCGCCTCCCCTTTCTGCAGCTCATTGGTCGGCTGCATCGGCGTCCTATTCCTGCTTGCCGGCGAACGTAGCATAATCCTATTGTCCTACAACCCTATAAGTGCTCCGGTCCGTAAGTGTCCGGGCCAGATGGGTCAGGGAGGCCCGGCCATCGGGCCAAGAACTTTCGGAGCAGGCATGGCGCAAACGTCCGCCACGGCGTCCGACGAACTCGCGATCGGATTGAGCAGCTTCGGGCCGGTCGAGGAGGTGGCGGAGCGCGCCCGCTACGAGCGGGACTGGTCGGGCGACCATGTTGGCCGGGCACGGGTCGTCGTACGCCCGCGCAGCACGGCGGAAGTCCAGGAGGTGGTGCGCCGCTGCGCTGCCATGCGCGTGCCGATCATCCCGCAGGGCGGCCATACCGGGCTGGTCGGGGGTGGCACGCCGGCAGACAGTGGCCGCGAGGTCGTGGTCAGCCTGGAGCGGATGAACCGGATCCGCGGCATCGACGCCGCCGGCTTCTCGATGGTGGCGGACGCCGGCTGCATCCTGGCGGCGGTGCAGGATGCGGCCAGGGCCCATGACCTGTACTTCCCGCTCTCGCTCAGCGCCGAGGGGAGCTGCCAGATCGGCGGCAACATCGCGACCAATGCCGGTGGCATCAACGTGCTGCGCTACGGCATGACCCGCGAGCTGGTCCTGGGCCTGGAGGTCGTGCTCCCGGACGGGCGGCTGTTCGAGGGGCTGGGCGGGCTGCGCAAGGACAATACCGGCTATGACCTGAAGCAGCTCTTCATCGGTGCGGAAGGCACGCTCGGCATCGTCACCGCGGCCAGCCTGAAGCTCCACCCGCGCCCGACCCAGGTCGAGACCGCCCTGCTGGGCCTGCCGTCCCTGGCCAGCGCCGTCGGGCTGTTCGCCCAGGCCCGGCGCGACATGGGCGACCTCCTCTCGGCCTTTGAGCTGATGCCGCGGGCCTGCATCGAGCTGGCCCTGGAAGTGGCGACCGATCTGCGCGATCCGTTCGACCCGGCCCCGGTCTACATCCTCCTGGAAGCCTCGACCGGCGGGCTGGTCGAGCTGCGCCCCATCCTGGAGCGCTTCCTGGAGCGGGCCATGGAGGCGGGGCATGTCCTGGACGGGGCGGTCGCGGCCAGCACGACCCAGGCGCGCGACTTCTGGCGGCTGCGCGAGGCGCTGATCGAGGCGCAGGTCCGGCGCGGCCGGCATCTGCGTACCGACGTCTCGATCCCGATCTCCGCGATCCCGGCCTTCATCGAGCGGACCGAGGCGGCCCTGCTGGCGACCGCACCGGAATGCCTGCCGCTTGCCTATGGTCATTTGGGCGACGGCAACATCCACCTGAACGTGGTGCCGCCGCTTGGCCTGCTGCCGGAGCAAGCCGATCCCTTCCTCCAGCGCTGCGAGGCGATCGTGTTCGCCGAACTGGATCGCCTGGGCGGCTCGATCAGCGCGGAGCACGGCATCGGTACGAAGAAGCGGGCCGCCTTCCTGGCCCGCAAGCCGGCACTGCAGCTCGACCTCATGCGGCGGCTGAAGCGGGCACTCGATCCCGACGACCTGATGAACCCGGGCCGGATCCTGGAGCCAGCCATGCCGAAAGGCAGCTCATGAAGATCGATGCGCTCGGCCGCACTCCCCAGCTGCCCTCCAGGATCGCCAGCCGCATCCTGCAGGAGATCGTCGAGGAGCGGCTCAAGCCGGGCGATCGGCTGCCGACCGAGCAGGCGCTGGCCGACAGTTTCGGGGTCAGCCGCAACGTGGTGCGCGAGGCGATCTCCCGGCTGCGCTCGGACGGGATTATCCAGTCCCGCCAGGGGGTCGGCGCCTTTGTGGCACGTACCGCCGCCCCCACTTTGCGCTTCGACGCGGAAGCGCTGGCCGACCCTTCTGCGTTCCAGGCCCTGTTCGAGCTGCGCGCGATCCTGGAGATCCGTGCCGCAGGCCTGGCGGCGCGCCGCCGCACGCCCGAGCAGCTCGCCGCCCTGGCACGGGCGCTGGACCGGATGCGCGGCACCGAGAAATGGGCGAGCGGAGGGGTGGATGCCGATCTCGACTTCCACAAGGCGGTCGCCGAGGGCACCGGCAACGCCTATATCCGCATGGCGGTGAGCTTCCTGTCCGAGCAGGTGCGGGTCACCATCATGGAAACGCGCGCCCGCCCGGAGGCAGAGCTCGGCGACATCGTCGAGGTCACCATCGCCGAGCACGCGGCGATCCACGACGCCATCGCGGCACGCGATCCGGCCCGGGCGCAGGACGCGATGGCCACGCACATCCACCTGGCCGCCCTGCGGCTGGGCTACCGCCTGGAACTGACCGAGCAGGTCTGACCCGGCGGCACTCCCCTGGGAGGTCCGCACATGGCAGCGATCC
>NZ_WUJP01000476.1 GCF_009806515.1 Geminicoccus flavidas
CCTACCGCACCGCTCTGATCGTCGGTTCTGGCCCCGGCATCAGCGCATCGGTCGCCCGCGCACTCGCCGCCGAGGGGCTGAAGGTCGGCTTGGCCGCGCGCGACACGGCCAAGCTGGCACCGCTGGCCGAGGAGACCGGTGCCTGGTGCTTCCAGGTGGATGCCGCCGACGCGGGTGCCGTGGAGCGCCTGTTCGGCGAGGTCGATGCCCGCCTGGGTGAGCCGGACCTCGTCCTCTACAACGCCAGCGCCCGGGCACAGGGTCCGATTGCCGAGCTGGATCCGGCCGTCGTGCAGCGTGCCATCGGGATCACCGCGTTCGGCGGCTTCCTGGTCACCCGGCAGGCCGCCCGGCGGATGCTGCCGAGAGGCCATGGCGCGATCCTCCTGACCGGTGCCACGGCGAGCGTGAAGGGCTTTGCGCACTCCGCCGCCTTCGCGATGGGCAAGTTCGCGCTGCGCGGCCTGGCACAGAGTGCTGCCCGCGAACTCTGGCCCAAGGGCATCCATGTCGCCCATTTTGTGATCGATGGCATGGTGCGAAGTACCACCCGGCCCGACCCGACCGACCGGCCGGACAGCACGCTCGACCCGGACGCGATCGCTGCCGCCTATCTCGACGTCTTGCGCCAGCCGCGCAGCGCTTGGGTGCTGGAGGTCGAGCTGCGCCCCTGGGTCGAGCGGTTCTGACCGCCGTCAGACCGCCATGCTGAAGCCCTTGGCGTCCTGTGCCCGGAAGCTGTCGAATACCGCGGCTGCGACCCGGACGACCGGCCGCCCCGCCTCGGTCATCCGGATCCGGCTGCCTCGGATCTCCAGGAGCCCGTCGGAGGCGAGCGGGCGCAGCAGCGCCAGCTCGTCCGGATAGGCCCGCACCGGGTCGAGCTGGGCCAGGTCGGCCTCGAAGCTGCACATCAGCGCCTCGATGATCCGCCCTCGGGCCAGATCGTCCTCCGTCAGGCGCCAGCCCCGGACGGTGGCGAGCCGCTGTCCGGTGATCGCCCGACAATAGCGCGGATTGTCGGCGATGTTCTGCACGAAGCCTTCGGGCAGGCGCGAGACGGCCGATGCGCCGAAGCCCAGCAGGATCGGCCGGTCGTCGTCGGTATAGCCCTGGAAGTTGCGGCGCAGTCGGCCATCGGCTGCCGCCCTGGCCAGCGTGTCGTGAGGTGCCGCGAAATGGTCGATGCCGATCGGGACGAAGCCCCTGGCCTGGAAGTGCCGGGCAATCACCCTGGCCTGGTCGTAGCGTGCGATGGCATCCGGCAGGGCCGCCTCGTCGATCAGCCGCTGGTTGGCGCGCCGCTTGGGCAGGTGGGCATAGCCGAAAAAGGCGATCCGGTCCGGCTGCAATTCGGCCACAGCGCCGCAGGTGGCGCGGATGCTGGCCACCGTCTGGTGCGGCAGGCCATAGATCAGGTCGAAATTGATGCTGGTCATGCCGGCGTCCCGCAGCATGCGCACCGCCGCCTCGACGGTCGCCTCCGGCTGGATCCGGCCGATCGCCGCCTGGACGCGCGGGTCCAGGTCCTGCACCCCCAGGCTCACCCGGTTGACGCCGAGACCAGCAAGGGCCCGGGCGCATGCCGGATCGACATGGCGCGGGTCGAGTTCGATCGCGTGCTCGATCCCCTCCTCGATGTCGAACTGCCGGCACAGCACGGCGAACACTGATTCCAGCCCCTCAGCCCCCAGGATGCTGGGCGTGCCGCCGCCCCAGGCGAGCCGGCCCACCCGGATCCGCTTGGGCAGCAGGCTGCCCACCAGGGCGATCTCGCCTTCCAGCGCCTGGCGGTAGCCGGCGATGACATGGTCGCGCACGGCTATCTTCGTGTGGCAGCCGCAATAATGGCAGAGTTCCCGGCAGTAGGGCACATGCAGGTAGAGCGAGACGCTCTCATCCGGGTCGAGCCGCTGCACCAGGCAGCGTGCGCAGCACTGCCCACTGCGGCGGAGAACTCGGCCGCGGTCGGATAGGAGGTGTAGCGGGGCACCGGCCGGGCAGCGTAGCGGCGCACCGCCGCCTCGACCGTCACCGCCGGCTCCGGGCGAGGGCCGGCCGGCGCTCCCGGCATGGGCCCTGCCGCATCGCGCTCAGCAGGGAAGGCGCAGGCAAGTCCGGCGCCGGGGGTCCAGGAGAAGTGCCATATCGTTCCCGCTCCGGTCACTGGCGTTGGGGTTGCGGCCGATCGGAGCGCGTGCCGGGCCGCTCCACACCCGATGCGGCCGGACGCCGCAACGAGCCCGCTCTACGGTGGCGGCAGCGGCCTCGCCTTGATCATGATCAATGCCGCAGCTTGTGCGGGTGCCCAGGAGGCTAGACATCCCCTGTTTTCTGTGCAGCGCGATGAAGCATGTGACGGTGGCAGATCCGTTCGGTGAGCCTGGTGGCCTGGTCGGCCGGCTCACCGTCGATGTCGACAGCCTGGACAGCGCCTTCCCGGTGACACTGGGCCTGCTCGCGACCGCGGCACTGGCCGGAGCGCTGGTCACCGCACTCCTGTTCCTGTTCCTGCCATCGGCCGCCCCGCTCTATGCGCTGCTCTATGCCGCCGCCCTTTTCCTGGTCCCGGCCGGGCTGGTCCTGCTCGGCCGCTCGCTCGGCCGGATGTCGGTGGATGCCTCGGCCGGGCTGCACGGCATCCATGGCCATGTGAGCCCGGTGCTACCGGGGGCGGTCCTCGGCCAGCGGGCCTGCCTTGCCACTGCCGCCTGCCGCCGCCGGGCCTGGATCTATGCTGCCGGCGCCACCGCCATCCAGGTTCTGGCAGCCCTGGCAGTGCTGGCGGTACTCCGGCAGGGGCTGGAGGCGCTGGGCGCCGGCATGGTGAGCGGCCCGGTACTGGCGGGCCTGCTTCTGGCTTGCCTCGGCAGCTTCGCGGCGCTGGCGGCAGCGCGACCCGCAGCGAGATCGTCGCCCGCCCGTTCCTGAACGGCAGCCGCCCCTCAGCGTGGCGTGATGCCCGCCACGGCGTTGAGCGCGCAGCGGTCGACGATCTGGACCTGATGGGCCTCAGGCAGCTGGATCAGGCCCTGCAGCCGCAGCTTGGTGAAGCTGCGGCTGACCGTCTCGATGGTGAGCCCCAGATAGTCGGCGATGTCGGTGCGGGTCATGGCCAGATGGAGCGGGCTCTCCGGCTGGCCGCCCTCTGCCTGGCGCGCCGACATGACCAGGAGGAAGGTCGCCAGCTTCTCCACCGGCGCCAGCCGGCCCAGGATGAGCTGGCTGTCACGGGCCTGGCGCAGCGCGATCCGGGTCATCTGGTTCAGGCGGAGCTGCAGGCGCGGATAGCGCTCCATCAGCCGTTCCATCTCGGCCACCGGGAAGCCGCACAGGACCGAATCGACCACGGCCTCCGCAGTCTGATCGTAGCTGCTCTCGTCGCCGAGCCCCAGATAGTCGCCCGGCAACAGGAAGGCCGTGATCTGGCGTCGCCCGTCGGGCAGCATGGTGTAGAGCCGTAGCATGCCGGAGGTCAGGGTGAAGACCCTGCGGCGCGGCTGTCCCTCCTCGACCACGGTCTGCTGCGCGCCGACGCGGGTGGAGGCCATGATCGCCTGGAGTGCACCCAGCTCATGGTCCTCCAGCGCCGCACAGACCGCCTGCCGGCGTACCGCGCAGTCGAGGCAGACCCCGCACGGGTCACGGTGGCTCCGCCCGCTGGCCCCCGCCTGCTCCTGCGCCACGTCCTCTCCTTCACCTGCCGCACGGATCCTACCTAGGCGGCCGCGGCCTGGGCGCAAAGCGGCCACCGCCCGGACCCAATGGCGCAGCGTAGCCGTTCCTGCCGTCATGTGTCACCAGCCTGCAACATCGACGGGCAGAGCATCATTATTGATGTACAAAACATTAGCACTGATGTATCAGCCTCTGGACAGCGGCCGTGGAGCATCGATGATCACCGCAGCGCAGATGCGCGCCGCCCGGGCATTGCTCGGTATCGACCAACGGCAGCTCGCCGAGCTGTCGGGGGTGTCGCTGCCGACGATCCAGCGGATGGAGGCGAGCGAGGGCACCGTGCGGGGCGTGGTCGACACGCTCACCAAGGTGATCCAGGCGCTCGACACCGCCGGCATCGAGCTCATCGGCGAGAACGCACCCAGCAACGGTCGGGGCCGGGGCGTGCGCTTGCGGCATGCGCCATGACCGGCGCCTGCCGCTCCTGACCAGTCTCTCCCGTATGGGCCATCGCCGGGCCGGCACCGACGAGCGCGCGCCCCTGCCGCAGGGTTAGTTCTATGGCGACGTCGGCCAAGCCTACCAGTCCCAGCTTCAGCGAGCTGTTCACACCCAAGCTCGTCACCGTCCTGCGCGAGGGCTATCGCCTGCCAGACCTCCGGGCTGATCTGGTGGCCGGCCTCACCGTCGCCATCGTGGCCCTGCCCCTGTCGATGGCGATCGCGATCGCGTCGGGCGTCACGCCGGACCGCGGCCTGTACGCTGCTATCATCGGCGGGTTCATCGTCTCGCTGCTGGGCGGCAGCCGCTTCCAGATCGGCGGCCCGGCCGGCGCCTTCATCGTCCTGGTGGCCGCGACCACGCAGACCTATGGGGTGGACGGCCTGCTGCTCGCGACCTTCCTGTCCGGCATCATGCTCCTGGCCATCGGCCTTTTGCGCCTGGGCACCTTCATCAAGTACATCCCCTACCCGGTGACGGTCGGCTTCACCGCCGGGATCGCGGTCATCATCTTCGCCAGCCAGATCAAGGACCTGCTGGGCCTGACCCTGGCCCACGAGCCGGGCCCGCTGCTCGAGAAGCTCCATGCACTGGTCCAGGCACTGCCCACCGCCAACCCGGCGGCAATCGCGGTCGCGGGCCTGGCGATCGGCACGATCGTCCTGGTGCGGCGCTTCAGGCCAAGCTGGCCGGCTTTCCTGATCGCGGTCGCCCTCACCTCGGTGGTGGCGGCCGGCCTGGGTCTGCCGGTCGAGACGATCGGGACACGGTTCGGCGGCATTCCCCAGAGCCTGCCGGCACCGCAGCTGCCGGCCATCTCGGTGGACCGGATCGTCGAGGTGCTGCCCGCGGCCATCGCGTTCACCCTACTGGGCAGCATCGAGAGCCTCCTGTCCGCGGTGGTGGCCGACAGCATGACCGGGCGGCGGCACCGCTCCAACTGCGAACTGGTTGCCCAGGGCGTGGCAAACATCGTTACGCCGCTGTTCGGCGGGATCTGCGTCACCGGCACGATCGCCCGCACCGCCACCAATGTGCGCGCCGGTGCCAGGGGTCCGGTCTCGGGCATGCTACACGCCTTGTTCCTGCTGCTGTTCATGCTGGTCGCGGCACCGCTGGCGAGTTGGATCCCGCTCTCGGCCCTGGCCGGGCTGCTAGCGGTGGTCGCCTGGAACATGGCGGAGAAGCAGGAGTTCGCCACCCTGCTGCGTTCGTCGCCGGGCGATGCCGTGGTGCTGGGCGCCACCTTCCTGCTCGTGGTGTTCCGCGACCTCACCGAGGGCATCCTGGTCGGGTTCGGCCTGGGCGCGCTCCTGTTCCTGCACCGCATGGCGCAGATGGTGCAGATCGAGCACCTGCAGCCGATGATCGAGGAGGACCAGGCCGACGAGCCCAGGCCGGCCGACCGCTATGACGCGGCGCTGGCCGCCGATGCGGATGTCGCGGTGTACCGCATCTCCGGCGCGTTCTTCTTCGGTGCCGCCGCCAGCGTCGCCGCGGCACTAGACCGGATCGGCCAGCAGCCGAAGGCCCATGTGATCGACTTCTCCGCGGTGCCGATCCTGGATTCTACGGCCGCCAACACGCTGGAGGGCTTCGTGCGCAAGGCACGGCGGCAGGGCGCGGCGGTCTACCTCACCGGCACCCGCCCGGCGATCCGGCGCGTGCTGCTGACCCATGGCGTCCGCCCACCCGAGGTGCGATTCGAGTCGACCATCGCCGAGGCGGTCGCCGCCGCCCACGCCAGCCTGGCCGAACCACCGGCCGATGCCGCCGCCCGGCCCGAGCAGGCCTGAGCCGGCCCGGCTGAGGCATCGCCCGGTCAGCCCGTCCGGCCGGGCGGTGAGCGGTTCGTGACCTGCCATGCACCGCCCGCCGATCCTGCCAGCACATGGGCGCTGTTGATCAGCGCCAGGTGGGAGAAGGCTTGGGGGAAGTTGCCCAGTTGCCGCCCTGCATGCGGGTCGTATTCCTCCGCCAGCAGGTGCAGGTCGTTGGCCAGGCTCGCCAGCCGCTCGAACAGGGCATGCGCCTCGTCGAGGCGGCCCATCGCGACATAGACGTCGCACAGCCAGAAGCTGCAGGCGAGGAACGCCCCCTCTTTGGGCGGCAGGCCATCCAGCGCTTCCTTGGTGAGGTAGCGCAGCACCAGGCCGTCGCGCAGCAGTTCGCGCTCGATGCGGGCGACCGTGCCCTGGATGCGCGGGTCGTCGATCGGCAGGAAGCCCACCAGCGGCATGAGTAGCAGGGCCGCGTCGACGCCATCGGCGCCGTAATACTGCACGAAGCTGTTCTGCCGGGCGTCGTAGCCGCGAGTGCAGATGTCGTGGTGGATCTCCGCACGGATCCGGCGCCATTCGTGGACCGGCCCGTCCAGGCCGAACTCCTCCACGCTCAGCACCATCGCATGAAAGGCCAGCCAGCACATGAGCTTGGAGTGGACGAAGTGGCGGGGCTCCCCGCGCATCTCCCACAGGCCGGAATCCTTTTCCTGCCAAAGCCCGGCGAGCCTGGTGACGATGCTGCATTCCAGCGGCCAGACCTCGTCGGTCTCGTTCAGGCCGGCCCGCCTCGCCACGTAGAAGGCGCCGATCACCGAGCCGTAGACGTCGAGCTGGCGCTGCCGATAGGCGTCGTTGCCGATCCGCACCGGCCGGCTGCCCTCGAAGCCCGGCAACCAGTCGAGTTCGGTCTCGGTCAGGCGGCGCTCGCCATGCAGGCCGTACATGATCTGCAGCTCGTCGGGCGAGCCCGCCATCGCGCGCATCAGCCAGTGCCGCCAGTCCGCCGCCTCCTCGCGATAGCCGGACGCCAGCAGGGCATAGATCGTGAGCACCGCGTCACGGATCCAGCAGTAGCGGTAGTCCCAGTTGCGCACCCCGCCCGGCCATTCCGGCAGGGAGGTGGTGGGTGCCGCCACGATCCCGCCGCTCGGACTGTAGGTCAGGGCCTTCAGCGTCAGGAGGGAGCGCTCGACCAACTCCTGATGATCGCCCCGATAGGTGGACGTCGCCGTCCAGGCGCGCATCACTCGGGCGGCATGCTCCACCAGTGCCAGGGCGTTGCGGATCGGCGCCGGGGTGGGCAGATGCGAGGGGAACCACTCCAGGACGAACGCCACCTCCTCGCCGGCTCCCACCTCGAACTCGGCGATGCTGGCGAAGTCGGCATTCTCGAACGGCACGTCCGCGGTGAGCCGGACGGCATCGGGTCCGGCCACCGCCACCACGCCCCCCTCGACCTGCCGCAGCCACGGCACATAGGCGCCATAGCCGAACCGGAAGCGGATCTCGGTGCGCAGGCGCAGCCGGCCGCGGCGGCCTTGCACCAAGCGGATCAGCCGGTGGCGCCCCCCGCGGTCCGGCAGGGTGAGCAGGTCGACCACCACCACCTCGCCCGGGGCAGAGGCATGGGTGGTTTCCAGGATGAAGGTGCCTTTGCGGTAGCACCGACTGACCCGGGCATTGGAATCGGTGACGGCCATGGTCCAGGACCCGTGCCGCTCGTCGCCGAGCAGGCTCGCGAACATCGCCTCGGAATCGAAGCGCGGCAGGGCCAGCCAGGTGATCGTCCCGTCACGATGAACGAGCCCAGCACCGGTGGTGGACCCGATCAGCGCATAGTCCTCGATCATGCTGCCACGCAGCCCCCCGGAGAAGTGATCATGCGGGCAATGGAGTGCGCCGCCGCCCGGCCGATGTCGAGCAGCGTGACCAGCCGGCCCCTTGGCCTGGGCCGGCTCCAGGGGATCAGGCGGAAGCGGCCGGGCGGTCGTCCAGCGCCCGCAGCACGGCGCTGAGCGCCGCGCGCGTATCGATGATCACCCGGCCCAGCCGGTCCAGGAGCTCGGCCAGCACGGCCTGGTCCCGCCCCGCCCGTGCCGCCGCTTCGATCCGACCGGCCAGCGTGGTCACCCGGGGCAGGCCCACCGTACCGGCACTGCCTTTGAGCTTGTGCGCCTCAGCGATCAGCACCGCCACCTCGCCGTCGCCGGCCAACATGCGCTGCCGGCACTCCTCGGCGGCCTCGATGCCCCGGGCCAGCATCTGCCGGAGCATGGCCACGGGCATCTTCGCCGCCATGTTCTCGATGCGCCGCTCGTCCAGGAGCGGCTGCTCCGCTGGATCATCGCCCTGCGGACCATCGGGGTCGGGATCGGGTGCGGTGGGCGGGTCACCGCGCATCGGCGTTCCGCGGGCGATCGCCGCCAAGGCGCCGAACAGCTCGCTCCAGACGATCGGCTTGATCAGGCAGCGGTTCATGCCGGCGGCGAGATAGCGCTCCCGCTCGCTCGCCATGACATTGGCAGTGAGCGCCAGGATCGGCACGCCAGCCTGCGGCGACGGCAGGCGGCGGATCAGGGCGGCCGCCTCCGCACCGTCCATCACCGGCATCTGCACGTCCATCAGGATCACGTCATAAGGAGCCCGCGCCGCCTGCTCGACCGCTTCCTGGCCGTTCTCGACCAGGTCGACCTGGTGGCCCTCGCGCGTCAGCATCGTGTTGATCAGCTCGCGATTGACCGCCACATCGTCGGCAACCAGGATCCGCATGGGCGGCACCGCATCGCTCCCCGCCG
Source organism: Geminicoccus flavidas (assembly GCF_009806515.1). Taxonomy (GTDB): domain Bacteria; phylum Pseudomonadota; class Alphaproteobacteria; order Geminicoccales; family Geminicoccaceae; genus Geminicoccus; species Geminicoccus flavidus. The sequence continues at coordinate 8,759 of NZ_WUJP01000476.1, forward strand.
CCTCCTGCAGGGCGGCGTCCACCAGCTGCCCGCGCCGCATCGGCAGCTCGAACCAGAACAGGCTGCCGCGCCCCTCCTCGCTCTCGAAGCCGATGGTGCCGCCCATGGCGTCGACCAGCCGCTTGGAGATGGCGAGTCCCAGGCCGCTGCCACCATAGTGCCGGCTGGTCGAGGCATCGCCCTGGACGAAGGCGGAGAACAGGGCCGCCTGACGCTCGGCGGCGATGCCGATCCCGGTGTCGCGCACCCAGATGCGGAGCACGACGGCCAGCTCGTCGGCATGGCGCAGATCCACGCCGATTACCACCTCGCCGCGGGCGGTGAACTTCAAGGCGTTGCCCACGAGGTTGACCAACACCTGGCGCAGCCGGGTCGGATCGCCATGCACCACCAGGCCGGACAGGTCGCCCACCTCCTGGCGCAGCACCAGCCCCCGCTCGGTCGCCTGCGGCTGCATCAGGGAATAGACGTGATCCACTGCCGCGGCCGGCGCGAAGTCGATCGTCTCGAGCTGCAGCCGGCCGGCCTCGATCCGCGAGAAGTCCAGGATGTCGTTGATGATGCTGAGCAGGTGCGCGCCGGACCGGCGGATCGTGTTCACGTAGTGGAGCTGGTTGGGCGAGAGGTCTTCCGCCGCCAGGAGGTCGGCCATACCCAGCACGCCGGTCATGGGCGTGCGGATCTCATGGCTCATGGTGGCCAGGAACTCGGTCTTGGCCCGGGCCGCACGCTCGGCGGTCTCCTTGGCGAGGGTGAGCTCGGCCTGCACGTCGCGCAGGCGGAGATTGGCCGCGGCCAGTTCGGCATTGGACTGCTCCAGCGCCGCGATCAGCTTGGCCTTCGCCTCGGCGGTACGCGCCAGTTCCCGTGCCTGCTCCAGCTCGCGCTGCCGCTCGGCCTCCTCCTTGGCGCGACGGATCGCCTCTTCCTGCATGGCGCGCCGGCGCAGATGCGCACCCAGCCGGGCGCTCAGGATCTGCAGCCCGCTGCCGGCGTCCACGAAGTCGTCCACCCCGGTCTCCAGCACCGCGAGCGGCGGGTGCACCCCCGTCGCGGACTCGAGCGCCACGATCTGGAAGGCCTGGCCCAGGCTGCGCCTGGCCTGGTCCAGCCGTCGGCAGGACTGCAGCGCGCTCTCGACCGAATCGGGCAGGAGCACGACCACGCAATCATAGGGGTCCACCCCCAGCCGGGCCACCGCCACCTCGCCGCCGGGCACCACGATCACGTCGTGGTTCTCCTGCCGGAGATGGACCACCAGCCGGTCCGCGATGGCCGCCCGGCCGCGGTCGACCTCGGTCACGTCCACCACCACCAGGGTGCGGCTGCGCCGGAACTCGGGCACGGCGGCTCCCGGCTCCGACACCGTCCCGGCGGGGCTGCGCAGGAGGTTGCGGATGCGCAGCAGGAGCACGTCGCTGGCAGCCGACTTCGGCACATAGTCGTCCGCACCGCTCTCGAACGCCCGCCGCTGCGATTCCAGGCTGTCCGAATCGGTCAGCATCAGGGTAGGCAGGCTGCGCGTGCGCATGTTCATGCGCACGCGGCGGGTGAACTCGTCGCCGCTGATTCCAGGCAGGTGCAGGTCGACCAGGGCCAGCGCCGGCAGCTCGCCGTTCAGCTTGGCGAGCGCGTCCTCCGCACTGGCCGAGGAAATGGTGGCCCAGCCCTGCTGCTCCAGGGTGAGCTGGAGGCGCAGGGCCTGCGTCGGCGAATCCTCGACGATGAGGATCTTGGGAGCGGGCTCCGTCATGTCGAGCGGCCGTCCTTGGCAGTCTGGAAAAGGTACGGGCCGATCGCGTCGAGCGGGAGCTGGAGCCGCGCGGCACCGATCCGCGCGGCGGCCGCCGGCATCCCGTATACCACCGCCGACGCCTCGTCCTGAGCGATGGTGTGCGCGCCGCGCTGGCGCATCTCCAGGAGGCCAGCGGCACCGTCGTCGCCCATCCCGGTCAGGACCACCCCGATCGCCCGGTCGGCGAAGCTGGCCGCCATCGACTGGAGTAGCATCGTGCCCGACGGACGCTGGCCGCCCACGGGCGGCTCGCTGCTGAGCAGGAGCAGATCCTGGCCGGCGATCAGGTGGCGCCCGCCCGGCGCCACGTAGACATGCCCAGGTACCAGGGTCTCGCCATGGCGGGCCAGGCGGACCGTCATCGGCACCTGGCTGTCCAGCCAATCCGCAAAACCTTCGGTGAACTCCGCGCCGATATGCTGGACGACCGCCACCGGCAGCGGGAACTCCCGCGGCAGGGCGCCCAGCACCTTGGCCAGCGCCGCGGGGCCGCCGGTGGAGGCGACCATGCCCAGGATCTCGTAGCGTGCAGCACTGCGGGAGCGGCCCGTCTCGCCACTGCCCTGGACCAGCGGCCGGGCCGAGAGGTGGCGCTGCGGCACCACCCGGACCTCGCTCATGATCGCGAGCTGCTGGCACAGGCGCCGGGCCAGGCGGGGAAACTCGTCGCGGCGGCGGCCAAGCGGCTTTTCGGTGACCGACAGGGCACCGGCCTTCAGCGCGTCCAGGGACACCGTCACCATGGGGTTGCTGATGCTGGCCGAGGTGATGACGATCGGGGTCGGTCTGGTCTGCATGATCCGGCGGGTGGTCTCCACGCCGTCCATCCCGGGGAGTTGCACGTCCATCAGCACGATGTCGGGACTCAAGCGCGGCACCAGGGCCAATGCATCCTCGCCCGAGCCTGCCACGGCCACCACTTCGAACCGGCCGTCCTCCGCCAGCACCTGCTCGAGCTGGATCGCCGCCACCTTGGAATCCTCGACGATCAGCACGCGGATACTGCCGCGTTCCCTGGTCATGGCGGCCTCACGGCGGGTCGACGAACTGGCAGATCGTTTCGAGCAGGGTGCGCTGCTCGAAGCTCTGCTTGGTGACATAGGCGTCGGCGCCCAGCTCCAGGCCCCGCTGCACCTGGTCCCGGGCGTCGCGCGAGGTCAGCATGATCACCGGGATCGCGGACAGGTCGGCATCCGCCTTGAGCGCCTGCAACAGGCCGAACCCATCCATGCGCGGCATTTCCACGTCGCTGATCACGAGGTCCACCGGCTCCCGGCGCAGGCTGTCCAGAGCGTCCTGCCCGTCCACTGCCAGACGTACCCGGAAACCCTCCGCCTCCAGGATGCTCTTTTCCAGCGTGCGCGTCGTGATGGAATCGTCGACTACCAGGATGGAGGGCGGCGCCTTGCGCTCCTCGCTGGCGAAGCGGACCGGGCCCTGGTTCGGCTGGCCGTCGATCAGCAGGGCCGGGCTCAGCACCAGGATCGGCCGGCCGTCCCGCAGGAAGGTCCCGGCCACCACCGGGTCGGTCCCGGCCGGCGGCTCCTGGACCGCCGCCTGCCGCATCTCCAGGAGCCCGTCGACCAGCATGGCGACCCGCCGCCGCCCGGCACGCAGGATCACCACCACGCAGAACCCGCTCTCGTCGGTGAGCGAATCCTCGCCCATGCCGAGCAGGTCGCCCAGGATCGACATGGCGGTCACCGTGCTGCCCTGGCGCAGCACCGGCCGCCCCTCCACCGTGGCGATCTCGCTGGCCCGGATCCGCAGCACCCGGTCCACCGCATGGGCGGGCAGCGCGAAGGTTTGATCGCGGCAGGCCACTAGCAGGAGGTCGGTGCGCACCACCGACATCGGCAGGCTCATCTCCAGGCGCGTGCCATGGGGATGGTTCGGCCCGATCTCGAGGTCGCCCTGCAGCCGGGCCAGCACCTCCTGCAACACGCCCAGCCCCATGCCTCGGCCGGACAGCCGGTCGACGGTGCGGGCGGTGGAGAAGCCGTCGCGCAGGAGGAAGCGGGCGAGCTCGGCCTCTCCAGCCACGTCCGCCTCGGCTCCGTCGAGGAGGCCCGCGGCCACTGCGGTGGCGCGGATCCGCCCGAAGTCGAGCCCCCGCCCGTCGTCGCTCACCTCGAGCCGCAGGCGCGTGCCCTGCAGGCCGAGCGTCAGCGCCAGCCGGTTGACGGGCGGCTTGCCCACCCGCTCGCGCTCCTCCGGCAGCTCCGCGCCATGCGCCACCGCGTTGCGCAGGACGTGCATCACCGGGTCCTTCAGCGCCTGGAGGATCATCCGGTCCGCCTCCAGCTCCAGGCCGGTCATCTGGAACTCCACCAGCTTGCCGGATTCCCGTGCCAAGTCGCGCACCATCCGGCCAAAGCCCGAGAACACCTCCTCCGCCGGGATGAGCCGCGCCTGGGAAACGTCGTCCTGGAGCTGGTCGATCAGGCGCCGGGTCTTCCAGGCGCTCGTGGCCTGCAGGCCGGCCAGCTCGCCGATCCGTCGCCCCAGCCCGGCGATCGCCTTGTCGATCGCCTCCAGCGGGCTTGCCGTGCTCTGAGCCGCCGGCTCGTGGCGGCGCAGCTCGGCCCGGCTGCGCTCCCAGGTCCGGCGCAGGGCTGCCGCCTCGTCATGGAGGACGCGCAGCCGCCGGCCGACCTCGGCCTGCTGGCTGGTCTGCGCCAGCAACAGGCCGCCCGTGGTCATCAGCCCGTCCAGGTGGCGCGCGCGGATCCGCACGGTCTCGTGCCCGGACGGCGCCAGCGGACGGGCGGCCGGGTTGGCTCCCGGCTCTGCCGCCGGCTGCAACGGGGCAGGTGCGGGGGGGATCTCGGCCGCTGGATCGGGTGGCGGTTCCGGGGCAGGCGATGGCTCCGGGGCCGGCGGCTCCGGATCGGGTGGCGGTTCCGCCGTGGCCGCTGCCTCGGCCGCCGCGCCGCCTAGCAGCGCGTCGAGCGCCTGGGCCACCGGCAGCTTCGCCACCGCCGCCTCCGGGTCGTCCGCGACGTCCTCGACCGCATCCAGCGCGTCCAGGACCGCCCGCACGACCGGCGGATCCAGTGCCAGCCCGCCCTGCCGGACCCGCTCCAGCAACGACTCCAGCCGGTGCGCCAGCTGCTCGATGGCCTGATGGTCGACCGCGCGTGCAGCACCCTTCAGGCTGTGGGCGCGGCGGAAGACCTCAGCCAGCTCCGCCTGGCCGGCACCCGCGGCCGTCAGGCGGCGCATCGCAGCCAGATGCTCGCGATATTCCGCCGCGAAGGCGTCCAGGAGCAACTGGCGGATGTCCATCAGAGGTGATAGCGCCCGATCGACTGGACCAATTCCCCCGACAGGGTGCTGAGATTGGCTGCCGCCCGGTCAAGCTGGCGGGTGCCGTCGGCCGTCTGGGTGCTGGCCTGGCGGATGGTGCGCAGGGCGATCATCACCTGCTCCAGGCCGATATGCTGCTGGTTGATGGCGGCGACGATCTGCTGGAACGTGTCGCTGCTCTCCTGGATCGTGTCGGTCAGGTGGTTGATCGCCCCCTGGGCCTGGTCAGTCTGCGCCGTGCCCGAGCTGATCCGCTTGACCGCCTCCTCGGTGAGCATCACCGAGGTGTTGATCCCGCGCTGGATGTCGCCCAGCACTGCGCGGACCTGGACGGTGGCTTCCTTGGACTGGTCGGCCAGGTTCTTGATCTCGGCGGCCACCACCGCGAAGCTTCGGCCGTGTTCGCCGGCCGCCGCCGCCTCGATCGCCGCGTTCAGCGCCAGGATGTGCGAGCGCTCGGCGATGTCGTTGACCGTCGCGATGATGTCGCCCACCGCATGGGTCCGTTCGCTCAGCATCACGATGTTCTCGGCGACCGATTCGACCTGCTCGCGGATCTTGTCCATCACGCG
>NZ_WUJP01000477.1 GCF_009806515.1 Geminicoccus flavidas
GGCGGTGTCGCCCACCGCCTGCAGCCCGTTGCTGCTCGCCTGGATGGTCTCCTCCGTCCCCAGCGACAGCTCCTGGGCGCGCCTGGACACCTGCGCGCCCGACTGGGTGATCTCGTCCAGCGTGGCCGAGGTCTCCTGCACGGAGGCCAACTGCTCCTCCACGCTCGCCGCCTGCTGCTGGGTGGAGGTCCGGATCTCCTGGGTCGCGGTGTTCAGGCTTTCCGACGCGGCTCGGCTCTGGATCGCCAGCTCCCGCAGGCCGGCGACCATGCCGTTGAGATGCTGGGCGAGCTGGGAGATCTCGTCCTTGCCGCCAATGGTCACCGACGCGGTGAGGTCGCCGGCACCGATCTGCTCGGCGAAGCGGGCGAAGCGGGTGAGCGGGCGGGTGATCGAGCGCTGCAGGAGCCAGGCAGCGAGGATGCTCGCCAGCACGATCCCGGCGAACGCGGCCACCACCGTGACCGCGGCGGTGCGGTGCATCTGCTCGATCCAGTCCTGCGCCTCGTTCACCAGTTGCAGGACGCTCGTGCGGATGCTGGCCAGCCGCTCCTCGATCTGGTCGGCCAGCCGGGCCGCCTGCTGCTGCGCGTCCTCCGCCGCCGTGAAGTCGCTCCTAGACAGCGCGTCGAACTGCCGGAGCACGATCGGCTCGAGCTGGCGGATCAGGTCCTCCGCTGCCGCGAGCGTGTAGATGAGCTGGCGGATCTGCT
>NZ_WUJP01000452.1 GCF_009806515.1 Geminicoccus flavidas
GCACGTCGATGCGCAGGTCCTTGTCGTCGATCTTGATGTCGACCTCTTCCGCCTCGGGCAGGACGGCGACCGTGGCGGCGGAAGTGTGGATGCGCCCGCCCCCCTCGGTGACCGGCACGCGCTGGACCCGGTGCACGCCCGATTCGAACTTGAGCTTGGCGAACACGCCCTGCCCCTCGACCGCGACCGAGATGTCCTTCAGGCCGCCCAGGTCGGTCTCGGTCTCGCTCAGCACCTCGAACTTCCAGCCCTGCAGTGCTGCATAGCGCTGGTACATGCGGAACAGGTCGCCGCCGAACAGGGCCGCCTCCTCGCCGCCCGTCCCGGCCCGGATCTCCAGGATGGCGCTGCGCTCGTCCGCGGCATCCTTCGGCAGCAGCGCCAGGCGGAGCGCCAACTCCATCTGGGACAGCCGCTCGCGCGCCTCGGGCAGCTCGGCCGCCGCCAGCTCGCGCATCTCGGCGTCGTCGAGCAGCAGCTCCAGGCCCGCCACCTCCTGCTCCGCGGCACGGAAGGCGTCGATCGCGTCGG
>NZ_WUJP01000478.1 GCF_009806515.1 Geminicoccus flavidas
GGTCGATGCCGGCAGAATCGACGTCGTCGAGCCGGCTCTGCAGCCCGGCGCGCAGCGCGCCCACGGCCTGCCGGAGCTCGGTGAACTCGTTCTGCCATTCGGCCAGCGCGTCCTGCCGGTTGGCACTGGCATTGCCGAGTGCCGCCAGCAGGGTGACGTCGCGCAGCCGGTTCCGGGCGGCGCGCGCCTGCTGCTGCACCAGTGCGATCTCGTTGACGTCGTTCAGGAACGACAGGTCGTGCTCGACGATCTGCTCGCTCAGGTCGCGGACCGAGCGCAGCACATGCAGCTGGTAGAGGCCCAGCGCCAGCATCAGCAGGACGATGATGCCGAAGGTGACGAGGATCTTCTGCCGGACGCTAAGCCACATGATTTGCCGTTCCGTCGACGCGACCGAGGATGGTCTCGGGATCCAGGAGGTCGATGCCGCTCCGGGTGATCCGCCCGAGCGTGCCGGGCAGGCCGTCATCGGCCGGGAGCAGGTCCGCGGCCGGAGCCTCGACGATGCCGACGGCGCGATCGACCCGCAGGCCGACCCGCCCGCCGCCCTGGCGCAGCACGACCAGATGGCCGCCGCCACGCCGGGCGGACCCCGCCCGCCTGCCGAACAGCTCCGCGAGGTCATAGACGCGGCAGAGCACGCCTCTGGTCTCGACCAGCCCGAGCAGCGCCGGTCCGGCTCGCGGCAGTCTCGCCGGCAGCGGCATTGACGCCACCTCGGCTACGGCATCGATCCTGAGCGCGCAGCTCTCTCCGTCGGCCTCCAGCAGCAGCAGTGCGGTCGTGACGGTCTCCGCAGCCTTGCTGCGCTTCGCCAGCTGCCGGGTGCGCTCCAGCAGGATCCGCCGGGTGCGCCCGTCCGGTCCGTCGGGAGCGGCAGCGGCCGCCATGGGTTCGGGCTCGGGATGCCGCTTGGTCATGGCGCCGCCTGTTCCCATGTTCAGGCGCGCAGCTGGCGCAGCTGGCCGACCAGCAGGCTGCGGAGCTCGGCGGCGCTCAGCTCACCGGCAGGCACGGGCTGGTCCTCGCCGAATTCGGCCAAACAGCGGAGTGCGTTGGTGAAGGCCTTGAGCGCGCCCGCCAGATCGCCGCGCCGGCGCAAGAGGTCGCCCAGCTGGAGATGGGCCATCGCGAAGCCACGGTCGAGATAGATCGCGCGCCGCAGCGCCTGCTCGGCGGCCTCCGCCTGCTCCGCCTGCCGGAGCGCCAGGGCGTCCTGGTAGAACGCCACGGGATCGGGCGGCAGCGGCGCCGGAGGCGGGCTCGGGGCAGGCGTGGCAATGGTCCGCCACGGCGCCGGCCGTGCGGTGGCCGCTGTCCGGTGCAGCCGCTGGCCGACCCCGGTCGCCCGCCGCTCCGTGCGGCGGTCCTGCCGGCGTTGGTAGAGGATAGCGCCCGGGGCCAGGACCGGCTCGAAGTCGGCCTGGAACGGCGTGCCACCCTCGGCATGGCCGATCAGGAGCCAGCCATGACTGACCAGCCGCGCCGCCAGCTTCGGCGCCAAGGCTGCCAGGGTTGGCTGGTCGAAATAGATCATCACGTTGCGGCACAGGATGATGTCGAAGTCGGCCAGCCAGTCGTCCGGTGCCGGCTCCGGGGCCAGGTCGATCAGGTTGTGGTGGCGGAACTCGACCATGCCGCGCAGTTCCGGACGCACCCGCCAGCCTCCGGGACCCGGCTCCACCACTGCCGCCCGGTCGGCCGGCGCCACGTCCCGCAGCGCCCATTCGCTGAATTCACCGCGCCGCGCCTGGGCCAGGAAGGCCCGGTTGATGTCGGTGCCGAGGATCGTGACCCGCCACTCGGACAGGCGCTCGCCCAGTGCTGCGCGCACCAGTGCCGCCAGTGAATAGGCCTCGGCCCCGGTGGCACAGCCAGCGGACCATAGGCGTAGGCTGCGTCCGGCGGCGTTGCGGGCGATCGTCTCGGGCAGCAGCTGGTCGCGCAGGGCCTGGAACTGCTGGCTGTAGCGAAAGAAGAAGGTCTCGCCGATCGTCAGCTCCCCGACCAGCGGGTCCCACTCGCCTGTGCCGGACGAATCCGCCTCCAGCAGCGCCAGATAGCCGGCGCAGCCGGCAGCCCGGCAGGCGGCCAGCCGCCGCTGCAGCCGCTCGGCCAGCGCCTCGTCCTTGTCCTGGAAATATGCCAGCCCGGTAACCGCGAGGATCCGGCGCTTCAGCAGGGCATAGCCGGGATCGCGCAGGAGCGGGTGGTCGGCACGGCTCATGCGCGAGCACCTTCGCCGGCCTCTGCCGACCGGCCGGCCACCCACAAAGCCGGCGCCGCACCCTCACCCAAATGCACCAGCCGCCCGGCATCCAGGAGATGCCAGCCACGGCCTGCCCACTCGACCTGCCCCGTTACCACGCCTTCCAGGCTGCGATGGGCCAGGAAGGGCGGGCTCACCGGCGCTGCGGCCACGTCCAGCACCTCGTCCACGATCAGCGCGCACGGCTCGTCGGCATGGCGCAGCCTGAGGAGCGGCGAGTATAGCCCGGGCGGCCGCTCCGGCAGCCCGAGCAGCCGGTCGGTCCGCAGCGCCAGGCAGACCGAGCCTTCCAGGCGGAACACGCCGCCCACGGTCGGCGCCATGCCGGGCAAAGGCTGCAGGATCGGGCAGGGCAGGATCTCGACGACGTCGGCGAGCGGCAGGGCGAGGTCCATGGAGGAAACGCGGAACAGCACGACGTGGATCATCTGCGGAAGTTCTCGTCGAGGCGTTTCAACCACAGGGTCAACCCAGGAGGCGCCTACCATGTCGGTCGAACGGCGCAGTGCCAAGGAAGCGGGACTTACGATCCAGCAGAATTCCCACTTCTCCGGCCCAAGGCCAGCACTCCTATTGCCGTCGATAATGACGACTTGTCCATATCGGAAATCACGATGATGAATTGCAGTGGCGTCGACGCCTCACCTTGGAGTTGATCACGCCCTCAGAAACCGGCGCGCACGAACTCCCAGGCCGCCGCCAGATGGCCGCGCAGGGTGCGCTCGGCTCGGTCCGCATCACGACGCATGATCGCTTCCAGGATCGCCTCGTGCGCACGGCAGTTCATCCGGTCGATCTCCACGGCATGGGGCATGCGCGCCCAGGCCGCCGCCAGCCAGCCGACGAAGGCCTGCTGCAGTGCCGGGAAGATCGGGTTGCCGGGCACCTGGTAGAGCACGGCGTGGAACGCGACGTCGGTGGCGTAGAAGCGCGGGCCGTCGCCCACCGCAGCGCGGTTGTCGGCCAGCGCCGCCTCGAGCGCGGC
>NZ_WUJP01000479.1 GCF_009806515.1 Geminicoccus flavidas
GATGTCGGCGGGCCGGGCATGCTGGGCGGCATGCCGGACCAGCGCCGCCTCGACGAAGATCCGGGCCTCGAACAGGTTCCAGGCGCCGGATTCCTCCAGCACCAGATGGCGGACGAGCTCGCCCAGATTGCCGATCGCCCGGCCGATGTCCGGCTCCTGCACGATCGGCCGGTGGCCGCGGCGGATCTGCAGCACGCCTCGGCCGGCCAGGGCCGCGATCGCTTCCCGCACCGCCACGCGGCTGACGCCGAACCGGCTCACCAGGTCGCGCTCGGCCGGCAGCGGCCGCCCGGCCACAAGCTCGCCGCTGCGCACCATGGCCAGGATCGCCTCGGCCAGCGCGTCCGCCAGGCGCCCACCCGGCGCCACGGCCAGAGTCCGCCGCCCGATGGGATCGTCGCCCCGCGGTTCCGCCGGCGTGATCGACCCTGCTCCTGGCTGCTGCAGCTTCATTTGGTAGGACCAAAACTCATCGCTCTGGTGTCATGCCTGACACCGGCCCGCTTGGCTAGCCCGACGGAACATGAAGGATAGTCGGGCATTGACAGCGGAAACCGTCCGCAACTACCGTTCGCCGCGGTCGGACCATATGGCAGAGCCGTCCCCCGCCGGATACCCTGGGGAAGCGGCGGCGCGGCAGCCGACCAAGGAGGCTAGAATGTTCCGACGCAGCGTCGTCAAGCTGGCGGCGGCGGCCGCCGTCATCGCTCTTGGAGTGGGCAGTGCGACTGCCCAGGAACTGCCGAAGCTCGAGCCCAAGGACAGCTACAAGGTCGGCTTCGCCCAGACCGAGAGCAACAATCCCTGGCGGATCGCCCAGACCAAGAGCATGCAGGACGAGGCGCAGAAGCGCGGCTGGCAGCTGGTCTACACCGACGCGGCCGGTTCCGCGGCCAAGCAGGTCGCCGACGTCAATTCCATGATCGCCCAGGGCGTGGACGCGATCTTCCTGGCACCTCGCGAGGAGAAGCCGCTGATCCCGGCGGTGATGGCCGCCAAGCGCGCCGGCATCCCGCTGATCCTGCTCGACCGCTCGGTCGACCCGAGCCTGGCGCAGGCCGGCCGCGACTACATCACCTTCATCGGCTCCGACTTCATCGAGGAAGGCCGCCGCGCTGGCGAGTGGCTCGCCAAGACCATGGGCGGCAAGGCCAAGATCATCGAGCTGCAGGGCACCACCGGCTCCTCCCCGGCCAATGACCGGGCCAAGGGCTTCGCCGACGCGATCCAGGCCCATCCGGAGATGGAAGTGGTCGCCAGCCAGTCCGGCGACTTCGCCCGCGACAAGGGTCGTCAGGTCGCCGAGACCCTGCTCCAGGCCCATCCGGACGCTACCGCCATCTACGCGCACAACGACGAGATGGCAGTGGGTGCGATCGCCGCGGTCGAGGCCGCCGGCAAGGTGCCGGGCAAGGACATCACGATCGTCTCGATCGACGGGACCCGCGATGCGCTGCAGGCGATCATCGACGGCAAGCTGGGCGCCACGGTGGAATGCAGCCCGTTCTTCGGGCCGATCGCCTATGACACGCTGGTCAAGTACGCCAACGGTGAGACCATCCCGCCCAAGATCATCAACGAGGACCGGTTCTTCGACGCGTCCAACGCGCAGGAACTGATCGCCGAGGCCTACTGACGATCCCATTGCCCGAACATCCCGGCCGATCTCTGCCGGCGATGTTCGGGCGCGGCCCAGCAAGAGCATGTTCCAGCGCCAGTCCCCCCCGCCTTCCCCGCCGCTGCTCGTCATGCGCGGCATCGACAAGAGCTTCGGCGGCAGCCCGGCCCTGCGCGGTGCCGAGTTCACCGTCGGCCGGGGCGAGGTCCATGCCCTGATCGGGCAAAACGGGGCCGGCAAGTCGACGCTGATCAAGGTGCTGACCGGCTATCACCGGCGCGACGCCGGCGAGATCGAGTTCGACGGCCAGCCGTTCGAGGTCCACTCGCCCCATGCCGCCCAGGCGGCGGGGATCAGCACGATCTACCAGGAGATCAACCTGGTAGGCTTGCGTTCCGTGGCGGAGAACATCTGCCTGGGCCGCGAGCCCCGCCGCTTCGGCCTGCTCGACTGGCGCGCGATGCATGAGGAGGCGCGCCGGCTGCTGGGACGCTTTTCCATCGATGTCGACGTCCGCCGCCCGCTCGGCAGCCTGCCGACCGCGACCCAGCAGATGGTGGCGATCGCCCGGGCGATCGGCTTCAAGGCCAAGCTCGTGATCATGGACGAGCCGACCTCGTCCTTGGACGACCGCGAGGTCGAGGTGCTGTTCGACGTGATCCGCCAGATCCGCGCCGACGGCGTCTCGGTCGTGTTCGTGTCCCACAAGCTCGACGAGCTCTATGCGGTGTGCGACCGCGTCACCATCATGCGCGACGGCACGACGGTGCGCAGCGGCCCGATGAGCGAGATCGGCAAGCTCGAGCTGGTCGCCACCATGCTGGGCCGCGAACTCACCACCGTCGCCCGCCAGGGTGCCACGGCGTTTGGCGCCAAGGCGGCGCATGCGGCCGGCGAGGTGCTGGCCATCAGCCATCTGGCCGCCGGCCCCAAGGTGCGCGACGTGTCGATCACCGTGGGTGCCGGCGAGATCGTAGGCATGGCCGGGCTATTGGGTGCCGGGCGGACCGAGACGGTGCGGGTCGTGTTCGGCGCCGATCCGGCCGCCGGCGGCAGCATGCGCTATGGCGGCCAGCCGTTCCAGCCGACCGAGCCTGCCGATGCGATCGCCCGCGGCATCGGCTTTTGCACCGAGGACCGCAAGATCGAGGGGATCGTGCCCGAGCTGTCGGTGCGAGAGAACCTGACCCTGGCCCTGCTCCCGCATCTGGCCAAGGCAGGCATCGTCGACGAGGCGGAACAGCGCCGGATCGTCGAGCGCTTCATCCAGCGCCTGGGCGTGAAGTGCCAGAGCCCCGAGCAGCCGATCCGCGAGCTGTCGGGCGGCAACCAGCAGAAGGTCCTGCTGGCGCGCTGGCTGTGCATGAACCCCAAGCTCCTGATCCTGGACGAGCCCACCCGCGGCATCGATGTCGGCGCCAAGGCCGAGATCCAGGCCCT
>NZ_WUJP01000480.1 GCF_009806515.1 Geminicoccus flavidas
GATCGGCGAGCTCGCCAAGGACGGGCTGGCAGTGCTGATGGTTTCCTCCGAGGTCGAGGAGATCATCGAGGGCTCGGACCGCGCCTATGTCCTGCGCGAAGGGCAGACGGTGGCCGAGCTCGCCGGCCAGGACCTGAACGAGACCGAGCTGCTGGCGGCCATGGCGCATGGCGCCCACGACTCCAGGGAGTACGGCCATGGCTGATGCCTCGCTGGTCCACCCGGCCAGTCCTGCCCGCACCACCGGCGGTCTGGGGCAGCTCCTGGCCCGCCACGGCGCGCTGGTAGGCCTGATCCTTCTGCTGCTGTTCAACCTAGCCTTCACGCCAAACTTCGTTTCCTGGCAGACGCTCAACGTCAACCTGACTCAGGTGGCGGCGATCGTGATCGTGGCGGTCGGCATGACGCTGGTGATTGCGACTGGCGGCATCGACCTGTCGGTGGGCTCGCTGATGGCGATCTCGGGGGCACTCGCGCCCCTGATCCTGCTGGGCCAGATCCTGCCCATGCCCCATCCGCTGCTGGCCGTGGCGCTGGCCTTCGTCCTGCCGGTGCTGGTCGCGGGCGCCTTCGGCTGGTTCAACGGCTTTTTGATCACCCGCTACCGGATCCAGCCGATCGTCGCGACGCTGGTCCTGTTCATCGCCGGGCGCGGCATCGCCCAGGTCGTCACCAACGGCAACCTGCAGGTCTTTCGCAACCCCGAGTTCCAGGTGATCGGCCTTAGCCGGCTGTTCGGCATCCCGGTCCAGGTGATTCTGATGCTGATCCTAGTGGCGGGCGCCGCCTGGATGCTGCGCCGGACCCTGTTCGGCCGGCAGATCCTGGCGGTCGGCGGCAATGAGCAGGCCGCGCGTCTGGCTGGCATCCCGGTCGCGAGCGTCAAGCGCCGCGTCTACCTGATCTCGGGCCTGTGCGCCGGCCTGGCCGGCCTCGTGGTGATCGCGATCAACTCCGCCTCGGACGCCAACCTGATCGGACTGGGCATGGAGCTGGACGCGATCGCCGCGGTGGCGGTCGGCGGCACGCTGCTGGCCGGCGGGCGCGCCTCGATCACCGGCACGCTCCTGGGCGCCCTGATCATCCAGCTCGTCCGCTACACGCTGCTCGCCAATGGCGTGCCCGATTCCGCGGCACTGGTCGCCAAGGCCGGGCTGATCGTGCTGGCGGTCTGGCTGCAGCAGGGTCGCAAGAGCGCATGACCAGATCCCTCACCAGCCGCGTGCCGCTCCTGGTCCTGGTCGGCCGCTATGGCGTGATCGCCGCCCTCCTGCTGCTGATCCTGTTCGGCTGGGCGCGCTACGACAACTTCCTCGGCAGCTACAACATCCTCTCCTTCCTGCGCTACACCTCGATGTTCGCGCTGGTGGCGCTCGGCATGGCGTTCGTCATCATGTCGGGCGGGATCGACCTGTCGGTTGGCGCGGTGGCGGCGATGTCGAGCGTGGTGGCAGCCCTCGCTTCGCCGTTCGGGCTGATCCCAGGGCTGCTGGCCGGCGCGGCGGCGGGTCTCGTCGCCGGCATCCTGAACGGCATCCTGATCACCCGCCTCCAGATCGTGCCCTTCATCGCCACGCTCGCTACCATGCTGGCGGCCGGCGGCACCGGCCTCCTGCTGGCCGGCAACCAGTCGGTCTCGGTGTCCTATGACACGGCCTTCGTCGAGCTGGGCCAGGGTGACCTGCTGGGCTTTCCGATCCCGGCCTGGATCGCGGCCATCGCCTATGTGCTGGGCTCGATCATCCTGAACCTCACCGCGTTCGGCCGCAGCGTGCTGGCGGTCGGCGGCAACGAGGATGCCAGCCGGATGATGGGCCTGCCCGCCGACCGGGTGAAGTTCCTGGTCTATGCCGGCAGCGGCCTGCTGGCAGGCCTGGCCGGGGTGATCCTGGCCGCCCAGTTCGGCGCCGGCCAGCCGATCGAGGGCGTGGGCTGGGAGCTGTTTGCGATCGCCGCCGTGGTGGTGGGCGGCACGCTGCTCACCGGCGGCAAGGGCTCGGTGGAGTCTACGCTGGCGGGTGCCCTCCTGCTCGGCCTGATCTTCAACATCCTCAACTTCGAGAACGGCCTCGGCTGGATCAGCCTGTCCGCCTACTGGCAGTCGGTAATCCGCGGCCTGTTCCTGCTCCTGGTCGTGATCCTGCAGGCCAAGCTGGTGGGCCGCGAAGCAACCGGCTGAACCTCCCTACCCTTTGACTGGAAGGACCGTCCCATGCCCGCGATCAGGTCGGTGCAGCCCGGCTATTACCGGATCCCCCTGCCCACCGCGCTCACCGACAGCACCCATGGCGTGATGCGCGACTTCGAGCTCCTGACCGTGCGTGTCACCGACGCGGACGGTGCCGAGGGGGTCGGCTACAGCTACACGGTCGGCCGCAACGGCGGTGCGATCCACGACGTGCTGGCTCGGGAGATCGCGGAGCTGGTGGCCGGCGAGGATGCCGACCGGATCGAGTTCTTGTGGAACCGGCTCTGGTGGGACCTGCATTATGGCGGCCGTGGCGGCCCCACCGTGCTGGCGCTGTCCGCCTTCGACATGGCGCTCTGGGACCTCAAGGCCAAGCGTGCCGGCCAGCCGCTCTGGAAGCTGCTCGGCGGCAACGACCCGAAGGTGCCCTGCTATGCCGGCGGCATCGACCTCTACCTGCCGCTGGACGACCTGCTGAAGCAGACCGAGGGCAACCTCGCCAAGGGCTTCCGAGCCATCAAGATGAAGGTCGGGCGCAAGCTCCTATCCGAGGACGTCGAGCGGATCGCCGCGATGCGCCGGCACCTGGGCGACGGCTTCCCGCTCATGGTGGACGCCAACATGAAGTGGACCGCCGACGAGGCGATCCGGGCGGCGCGCGCGTTCCAGCCTTATGACCTAACCTGGCTGGAGGAGCCGATCTCGCCCGACGACGTGGCGGGCCACGCAAGGGTGGTGCGCGAGGGCGGCCTGCCGATCGCGGCCGGTGAGAACCTGCGCACGCTCTGGGAGTTCCGCCACCTGATCGCGTCCGGCGGCGTCACCTTCCCCGAGCCGGACGTGACCAACTGCGGCGGCATCACCTCGTTCATGAAGATCGCCCACCTGGCCGAGGCGTTCAACCTGCCGGTCACCTCGCACGGCGCCCACGACGTCACCGTGCACCTGCTCGCCGCCGCCCCCAACCGCTCCTTCCTGGAGGCGCACGGCTTCGGCCTGGAGCGTTTCATCGCCCGGCCGCTGCAGATCGAGGACGGCTTCGCGATTGCCCCGGACGATCCGGGCCACGGCATCGAGTTCGACTGGCAGGGCCTGGAGACGGTGCGAGCCTGAGCCTCCTGGGGGTTCCTTTCCCCACTCATCCCCCGCCCTCTCAGGTCATCCCCCGGCTCCGACCGGGGGATCAACCACCGCACGCCGGCTGCGGCATGGCCTCATGCGGTGGGCGAGGATGAGCCGGCGCCGTAGCCGCTGTCCGCCGGTGGATCCCCGCATGCGCGGAGGACGATATGAGGGGCGGGCGCGGCTGTCGGCCCAACCAGTGGCCTTCCGCACCCACCTCCAGGCATCCAGACACTAATCAAGCTATTGATATTAAACGATAAAAACCCGTTCTCGGGTTCGTTCGTGCAGATTCGCTCAGCCGACGTGCACAACCTGCTGCACAGCCCTGCGCGACAGCCATCCCTTCCATCATAGCATGATCGCCGGCGAAGATCGCGACCCGTCTGTTCTGACGGGTCGCGATCCTCGGTTCATGCAACGGGACGTTCAGACGCCGAAGTCGCTGGCCGTCAGCTCGCTCACCCCGATGAGCTTGAGCAGCATCGCCTGGCCGATCGCGACCTCGTAGGGGGCGACGGCACGCAGGGCGACACCCAGGTTGATCACCAGCCCGCCATGGAAGGTGATGCCCTCGTCGGTGCCGTTCAGGACGCTGTCGCCGTTGGTGTCGAAGTCGTCGAACCGGAGGATGATGCCCTGCAGGCTGCCGGCCTCGATTGGCAGCTCCTCGTGGAAGACGACCAAGCCGATCCTGTCCTCGCCGCGGGTGAAGTCGGTGAAGGTGGTACTGCCACCGCCACGGTACCAGTGGGAGTTCAGCCGTAGAGCAGGTCGTTGCCGTCCCGGCCGAAGACCTGGTTGCTACCGAGCCCGCCGTCCAACGCGTGGTCGCCCTGCCCGCCGTCGAGGAAATCGTCGCCCCGATCTCCTACGAGAAGATCTCTCCTACGAGAAGATCATTGCCGACCTGGCCATAGAGATGGTTGGAAGCGCTTGAGGCTATTCCCCGCTCACCTGCGAAGACCCGATCGAAGCCACCTCCACCGAGGATCAGATCCGATCCTGCGCCCCCGGATCGTGTCGTCTCCCCGACCGCCGTGCAGCACATCGTCGCCCTACCACCCGAACAGGACGTCGCGGCCGAGAAGACCGTCGATCACGTCGTTGTCGGAGGTGCCTTCCAGCTCGTCATTACCGACCGTTCCAAGAATGACAGCCATTTCTTCCACTCCTGCCTGATGAGCTCATGCCGGCGGGATCAGGCAGATCGGCAGCATCTGGTCGTACATGTTGACCCAGTCGCCTCACCACGTGCCACTGGAGTAATATCTGCCAGACACACTCAGGTACCTACAATGATGTGCCCGGTACCTTCGGCGACAATGCCGGCAGCTACCGGGTCGTGGGCTCCCGCTAATGCGGGGCATGGCAGGGCCAGGATGCGCTGGCAGGGCACCGACGGCCCTGCCGGACGTTTCATGCTCCCGGCATTCTTCCGGTCGGTGATGCGCGCCAGGCTGCTCGCGGCTTTGTCCCTTCATGCTGGGCCACGGGGCCGGGGGAGCGGGCATGGCTTCGGCAGCCGGGTACTGGTAACCGATTTCGAGCGAACATTTTCTTGGCGAGAGATGGATGGAGCAGGCCAAGTCGCAGGTAGATCTGGAGGCAGCGCTAGCGGTCAGCGAGCGCCGGTTCCGGCTGCTGGCCGACCATGCGCCGGTGATGATCTGGCGGGCCGGGCTGGACAAGCAGTGCGACTGGTTCAACAAGCCCTGGCTGGAGTTCACCGGCAGGACGCTCGAGCAGGAGCTGGGCCATGGCTGGGCCGAGGGGGTCCAT
>NZ_WUJP01000481.1 GCF_009806515.1 Geminicoccus flavidas
GCACCAACACGCTCCGGTTCGGCGCGCTTTCGGCCAAGGGCGGCACGGTGCGGATAGACTGGCGGCTGATGGGCGGAGGCGAGGCCGATGCGCTGGAGCTGACCTGGCGGGAAACCGGCGGCCCGCCGGTGCAGCCGCCCGGGCAGCGCGGCTTCGGCACCCGCCTCATCGAGAGCGGGCTGGCCCGGGAATTCGGAGGGGAAGTGAGGCTGGACTTCGAGCCGGGCGGGCTGGTGTGTCGGGTGCACGTCCCGCTCCCGGCGGAGGAGCCGCCTTTGGTGGGCGGACTGGTCGCGCCCCACCACTGATAACATATGCTAAGCCGGGTAGGCGGGTCGGGAAGAGGATGGGTCGTCGCGTTCTGGTGGTCGAGGACGAGAGTCTGGTCGCCCTCCTCCTGGAGGACATGCTGCTGGAGCTGGGCTTCACCGTCGTGGACGTGGCAAGCCGGCTCGAGACCGGGATGTCCGCCGCGCAGCAGGCCGCCTTCGACGTGGCGGTGCTGGATGTGAACCTGGGCGGGGAAACGCGCAGCTTCCCGATCGCCGACCTCCTGCGCCGGCGCGGCATCCCGTTCGTGTTCGCCACCGGCCACGACCCCAGCAGCCTGGAGCGCAGCTATCCAGACGCGCCGGTGGTGCGTAAACCATTCCTGCGCGGCGACCTGCGCAGCGCCCTGGCCCGAGCGCTGGCCGGCTGAGCCGTCAGTCGGACGTGGCGGGCACGATCAGCACGCGCAGCGCCCGCTCCGGCGCCAGATACGTTTCGGCCAGATTGCGCAGCGACGCCGCGTCCCAGCTCTCGAAGTTGGCCCGGTCGGTACGGGCCGCCTCCAGCCGCTCGGGAAACTGGTGCATCGCCAGGATCACCGAATAGGCCCACCAGCGGTTCGACTGGCGCGCAGCATCGCTCTGGGCCAGGCGCGGCTCCAGGGCGCGGCGCAGCTCATCCGCCTCGATGCCTTCCCGCAGCCCGGCCGCGGTCGCCACCGTCGCCGCGTCGTACTGGAGCGCATCCTCCGCCCGCACGTCGAGCAGGGCGGCCAGATAGCCGAAGTCCGGCAGCGTGATCGACATGTCGCTATAGACTTCCGGCGAGTAGCTGGCCCCGGCCCGCTCGCGCACCGTGTCCAGCAGCCGGTCCTGCAGGATGTCGCCCAGCAGGTCGAGCCCGGCCTTCAGGCGCAGGTCCCTGCCGTCCGCAGTGGGCCAGTACACGGCGGACATGGCCTGGTCCGCCGCACCGTGATGGAAGAACCGGACGGGCTCGGCTCCCGGCCCGGGCATCCGCACCGATGGGACTGCCAACTCGGCACCTTCGCCCCGCTCGGGCAGGGCACCGAACGTCTCGTCCACCAGCCGCACCGCCGCTTCCGCCTCGATGTCGCCCACCAGCACGACCTGCATCGGACCGCGCCGCAGGGCGGGCGTCAGCCAGGCGCGCAGCTCGTCCAGGGTCCGCTCGGCCGCGTCCGCCTGGTCCGGCAGCCCGAAGCGCGGGTCGCCAGCATGGAGGAAGCGCTCGACCGGCCCGCGCAGGAGACCCGCGGGCGAGGCGTCCATGGCCCGATAGATGTCGGGGAGCTGGCGGCGGAACCGCTCCAGCGCGTCCGGCCGGTAGCCAGGATCGGTGACGAAGGCCGCCATCAGCCGGAGCTGGTCGGCCAGGTCGGCACGCGTGGTGGTCCCGGTCATGACGAACGAGGTCTCGGCCACGGTCAGGTCAACGCCCACCTGCTTGTCGGCGAAGATCCGGGTGAGCTCGCTGGCATCATGCCGGCCGAGCCCGCCGGCGATGAAGCCCTGGCTGGCGAGCAGGTCCAGGCCCGGCTGGTGCGCCGGCATGCTGAACGAACCCTGGCCAAAGCGCAGGGCCACCTCGATCGTGTCGGCCCGCAGCTTGGTGGGCTTCATGTCCAGGCGCACGCCGTTGCCAAAGCGGATCGAGCGGATGTCCAGGTCCTCGATGCGGCTGTCCTCGGCCACGCCGGAGGGCTGGCCGAAGTCCTGATAGGCGAAGGCCACGCTGGCCGTTGCCGCAGGCGGCTCCACCGGCACCGCGCGGCTTCGCTCATAGGCGTCCAGGATGCGCTGGCGGCCGTTCTCCAGCGGAAACGGGCCGGACAGCATGATCCGCGCCGAGCCGTCGCCCCACGCGGCTTTCAGCGAATCCTGCAGCTTGGCCGGGTTGAGCCCTGCCACCGTCCGCTCCAGGAGTTCCAGGTCGGCCGCTTCGCTGGTGTAGATCCCGCCTTCCTCGACCGTCGAGATCAGGGCCTCGGCCCGGCGCTCGG
>NZ_WUJP01000482.1 GCF_009806515.1 Geminicoccus flavidas
AGGACATGGTGGCGGCACTGGCCGCGCGGTTGCGGAACTCGCTGCGCAGGATCGCCACCGCCTCGTCCATCTCCTGTTGCGAGAAGCCGAAGGTGAGTGCGCGGCGCAGCTCCTGCTCGCCCACCGCCAGGGCCTTCTCCCAGTCCGCTTCCGTGGTCTGCAGCGTCACCGCGCTGATCCGGGCCACGGGTGCCATGTCTGTGGTCCAGGCGCCTGCCTGGCTGAAGGGTGCGCCCGGGGTGAGACCCAGATTTTGCAGCCGCCGGCTCAGCATGAGCTGGGCTGTCGCCTGCACGAGGCGCTGGTCGACGCGCTCCAGCGTGTCGGCGGGCGGCAGGGGCGGCTCCGCATGCATGAGCTGGATGACCGTGGGCAGGCCCGGATCGACGAAATGGAGCGCGTCCGTCCCGGTGGCGGTGAGCGTCCCGAGTTCCGGCGGTGCTGCCGGGGCCTCCGGCTGCACCAGGCTTGCGAAGTGGCGCTCGATCACCGGGGCGACCTCGTCCGGCGCTATGTCGCCCGCCACCACCACCACGCTGCGCTCCGGCGTGTAGAAGTCGCGGTAGAAGCGCTGGAAGTCGGCCTGGGTCGCGTTCCGGATGACCTCGTCAGTCCCGATCGGGTTGCGCTCGGGATAGAGCGTGCCGCCCAGCATGAAGGCCAGCAGCGCGTCGGCGCTGCGCGCCCCTGGTGTGTTGCGCAGCCGCTTTTCCGACAGGATTACGCCGCGCTCCGACTCGATCCCGTCCGGCGGGAAGGTCAGTCGGCCGGCGACCTCGCTCAGGATCATCAGGCCGCTGTCCAGCAGCTCCTGGCCATTGCCGGGCAGTTCCAGCTGGTAGACGGTGCTGTCGAAGCCGGTCCGCGCGTTGGTGTCGGCGCCGAAGCTCAGGCCCTGGCGCTGCAGGTAGCGCACGAACTCGCCCGGCGGCACGTTCTCCGAGCCCTTGAACGCCATGTGCTCGAGGAAATGGGCGAGGCCGCGCTGGTCGTCCTGCTCCATCAGCGAGCCGGCCTCGATCAGGAGGCGCAGGCTGACCCGGCCGGGCGGCGTCTGGTTCGGGATGATCGCGTAGCGCAGCCCGTTCTCCAGCCGGCCCCAGGTCACAGTCGGGTCGGGCACCAGCGGCGCTTGCGCGCTACGCGGCCAGGGCTCCGGCTCGGCCGCCACGGCCGGTACCGTCGGCAGGAGCAAGAGCGCCAGGGCGAGCAGCCGCATGGCGAAGCACAGTCTGTCCAGGTAGTTCGCCACGGTCATCGGGCACCCATCGCGGCCATCGGGAGGCCAAGAGCCTTCCCAGCTATGGGCTGGAACGGCAAGCAGTCTCGTGCGTTCGGAACTCATGGCGCCGGGACCGGTTGAAGAAGAAGCTGCAACCATTGCCGGGCCCGCCTGCCGCCCGGCCCTGCCATGGATGACGCGATGAATTCAGCGCGGACCCGGGCCCCGGCCCGAGCACCGACCATGCGTGCCACGACGTTGACCGGCCCCGGCCGGATCCGGATCGACGAGGTTCCGCTGCCGGAGCCGGGCGACCGGCAGGTGCGGATCCGCCTGGAGGGCTGTGGCGTATGCGCCTCCAACCTGGTGCCTTGGTCGGGGCCGGACTGGATGCGCTTTCCGACCGAGCCCGGCGGACTCGGCCACGAGGCCTGGGGCGTGGTCGATGCGGTAGGCCCGGCGGTGGACGGGCTGCGGCCGGGCCAGCGCGTCGCCGCCCTCTCCTATCACGGCTATAGCGAGTACGACCTGGCGGAGGCGGACGCGGTGGTGCCGCTGCCCGACGCACTGGCGGAGAAGGCCTTTCCCGGCGAGCCGCTGGGTTGCACCATGAACATCTTCGCGCGCTCCCAGATCGAACCCGGGCAGACGGTCGCCATCATCGGGATCGGTTTTCTCGGCGCCCTGCTCACCAGGCTCGCCAGCGACGCCGGTGCCCGGGTGATCGCGATCTCGCGGCGTCCCTTCTCGCTCGAGATCGCGAAGGCTTATGGCGCGGCCGAACTTGTGCCGATGGACGACCACCAGCGGATCATCGACCGGGTGAGCGAGCTTACCGATGGAGCCTTCTGCCCGCGAGTGGTGGAGGCGGTGGGCAAGCAGTGGCCGCTCGACCTGGCGGCGCACTTGACCGCGGAGCGCGGCCGGCTGGTGATTGCCGGCTACCACCAGGACGGACCGCGCCAAGTCGACATGCAATTGTGGAACTGGCGAGGCCTGGACGTGATCAACGCGCACGAGCGCGACCCCAAGGTCTATGTGGAGGGGATCCGCCAGGCGGTGGCGGCGGTGGCGGCGGGCCGGCTCGACCCGGAGCCGCTGTTCACCCATCGCTTCCCGCTGGACCGGCTGGACGAGGCCCTGGATGCGACCCGCGACCGGCCGGACGGGTTCATGAAGGCGCTGGTGACCCCATGACTGGTCCTGTCCGCCCGCGCCTGGGCTTTCTCGGGGTCGGCTGGATTGGCCGGCACCGAATGGAGGCGATGCTCGCAACCGGGGCGGTGACCGCCGCCGCGATCGCCGACCCCTCGCCGGAGACGGTGGCAGCCGCCAGGGAGCTGGCGCCGGAAGCGCAGGTGGTACCCGACCTCGACGCCCTGCTGGCGCTCGACCTGGACGGGATCGTAATCGCCACGCCCAGCGCGCTCCATGCCGAGCAGTCGATCCGGGCACTCCGGAGCGGACGCGCGGTGTTCTGCCAGAAGCCGCTCGGGCGCACGGCGCCGGAAACCCAGGCCGTGGTCGACGCCGCGCGCCAGGCCGACCGGCTCCTGGGCGTCGACCTCTCCTATCGTCATACCGACGGGATGCGCCGGATCCGAGAACTGGTGCAGGACGGGGCGCTCGGCCGGATCTTCGCGGTCGATCTGGTCTTCCACAATGCCTACGGGCCGGACAAGCCGTGGTTCTACGACTCGAAAGCCGCAGGCGGCGGCTGCGTGATCGACCTGGGCGTCCACCTGGTCGACCTGGCCCTGTGGACGCTGGGCTTTCCGAAGATCGCGGAGGTGAGCGCGCATCTGCAGGCCGGCGGCCGGCCGCTCGCTGAAGCGACGGGGCAGGTCGAGGACCATGCGGTCGCGACCATGGTCACCGAGGCCGGCACCGTGATCCGGCTGGCCTGCTCCTGGCGCCTGCAGGCCGGCTGCGATGCGGTGATCGCTGCCGAGTTCTACGGGACGGAAGGGGGAGCGGCGCTGCGCAACCGGGACGGCTCCTTCTACGACTTCGTGGCCGAGCGCTTCCGTGGCACCAGCGGCGAGCTCCTGGCCGAGCCGCCCGATCCCTGGGGGGCCAAGTCCGCGGCGGCCTTCGCCGAGCAGCTCGCCAGGAGCCACCGCTTCGATGGGGAGATCGAACGCATCACCGAGGTCGCAGCGGTGCTGGACCGGATCTACGGGCGCTGAGGCAGCGGCAGGGCGTTCAGCCGCTTCGGCCCGCTCACGAACGGGCTGCCCTGCTCGAAGAAGCGCAGCACCCGGTCGGTCTCGCGGGACAGGCCGATGCGGACGCTCTCGCCGATCGGGCCGGCCGGGCGGAGCGGTTCGCCGAGCCAGAGCGGGGCGCCCTGGCACAGATCGAGGCCATCCAGGCTGCGGTCGATCGCCAGGGCGCTGGCGAGCCGGCCCGGCCCGCGCGCCAGGTCGACCAGGCGATCGGTACCACGGCGGCGCTGCATGAGCGGGATGCCGTGCGTCGGCTCGACCGCGCGGATCAGCACGCCGGCACCCGTACCCGGCGGCTCGGCGCTGACGTTCAGCGCGAACCAGCTGCCATAGATGAAATAGACATAGGCATGGCCGTGCTCGAGGAACATCGAGCGGTTGCGTGGGGTCGAGCCGCGGAACGCGTGGCTGCTGCTGTCGCCCGGCACATATGCCTCGGTCTCGACGATGCGCCCGGCGACGGTGCCGTCCAGATGGGCGTGGACCAGCGACCGGCCGATCAGCCAGCGCGCCATGGCCTCGGTCGAAACCGGCAGGTCGGCGCGCGCGATCGGCGCCGGCAAGGTAAGCGGATCAGCGGTCATCGGGCAGGCCGAAGAAGTCGCGGATGCGGCTCAAAAGGTCAGGGCGCCTGGCCGGCACCGGCGGCGGCTCGGCCGGCTCGTTCCTGCCGGTGGCACGGTCGGCCTGGCGGTAGGCCAGGATGCCGCTCAGCCGTTCCGCGAGTTCCGGATAGCGTTCCATCAAGGGCATCAGGTCGGCCTTGCCGATCTCGAACAGGAGGCTGTCGGTCCGCGCGGTCACCGTGGCGCTGCGCGGGTCGCCGGTGAGCAGCGAGAACTCGCCGAACATGTCGCCTGGCACGAACTCGCGCAACCAGCGGCGCGGCCCG
>NZ_WUJP01000483.1 GCF_009806515.1 Geminicoccus flavidas
GACTCGGGCTCGATGCTGACGTCCAGCACCCCTTCCAGCACCACGAACATCGAGCTGCCGGGCTCCCCCTGGCGGACCGCGGGCCTGCCGGCCGGCACCCGCACCCGCCTGGCCTTGTGCGCCAGCTCCTTCAGCTCGGCTGGCGGCAGCGAGCCAAACAGGTCGCTGCGGGCGAGCAGCAGGTCCGGCTCCGTGCGGTGCTCCACCATGCGCTGCGGCATCGGCGCGTGGAACAAATCCAGGCGCTGGTGGGCCGGGCCGATCCCGGCCTTGTAGAGATGGTGCAGCACGGCGGCATGGAGCTGGTGGCGCAGATCGACCCGTGCGGCATAGCTCGGCACCCAGTAGCGCAGGTCCCAGACCACGCCATGCTCGCCGCAGGCGGTAATACGCGCGTCCGGCCGGTGCGCCTCGATTCGGATCGCCGCCACGGTCGCGGCGGCCGCCAGGAGGATGCGCTCGGCCCGGGCCGGCGACACCTCGTAGCCCAGCGTGACGGTGAGATGGTCGCGCCAGGGGCCCATGGGCTGGTCGAAATTGCGGAACGCGCGGGTGGCGAGCTGGGCATTGGGCACGACCAGGCCGATGCCGTCCTGGGTCACGAGCCTGGTGGTCAGCCAGCCGACCTCCTCGACCCGCCCGACCGTGTCCGGCTGCACCTCGAGCCAGTCGCCGATACGGTAGGGCCGCTCCAGGTTGAGGGCGATGCCCGCGAACAGGCTGGCCAGCATGTCGCGCAGGGCGAAGCCCAGCACCGCCACCGCCACGCCCGAGGTGGTGAGGATGCCGGCCAGCGGCACCTCGAACAGCCGGGCCGCGATCACGAGCGCCACGGTGAGAAGGATGAGGGCGGCGAACAGGTCGGTGAGGAGGCGCGGCAGATGCCGGGCGCGTCGCGACCAGACCAGCACATCCAGGAGGCGCACCAGCAGCCAGGCCAGCGCCAGCCACAGGGAAGCCGTGGCGATGCGGTCCAGGAGCCGGACCTGCTCCGGCCCGATCGCCCCCGCCAGTTCCGGCTGCAGCCCGCGCAGCAGGCTCGAGGCGACCAGCAGTACCAGCAGGAGGGCGGCCGGCCAGGCCAGCCGCCGCGCCGCCGATGTCGAAGCCAGCATCCCCGAACCTCTTCCCCCGTCCGGTCCTGGCGCTGCCTGGTCCCAGCACTGTCCGGACCCGGCACCGCGCAGCCTTCATGCCTTTGGAGCAGGCCCGGCGGGTGCGTGCAACCGGACAGCGGGCGAGGCCGGCCTTCGGCACACATCCCAGGGTGCGGCAGGAAGGCCACGGCCCCGGCCCGGTACGCAGGCAGCCGGCTCCTCGACCTGCCAGTAACCGGGGCGGATTCAGCAGTGCCAGCGCAGTGAATAGCGCCGGCCGTGCAAGTACGATGGCACGCCGGAGGAGCAAATCCGATTGTCCGACAATATTCGAGTAGAACATGGTCGGGCCACAACCAGAGCAGCCGACAGCACATCTCCATTCGTCATCGGGTTGCACCACCGTCCTGGTCGTGAACACCACGCAACGGATGTTACGCGCAAGTATCTTCCCGACCTATCGGGCTCGCCGCCGTCCCGCGGAAAGAACGGGGGCAGACAGCTGTCAGTAACAGTTCAATGCAATTTTTGTTGCGCCCACTGTTACAAAGCATAGGCTCACCGGACAAAGGACAGCCGAAACAAGGCGCTATCAACCTCAGGTTGGAGATTTGTCCCATGCTGCTCGACGCGATGTTGCAGCGGTTCGTGAAGGTCGGTGCCATCACGATCGTCGAGGCCGGGGGGCGGGAGAAGAGCTGGCACGGCGCCGAGGGGGGGCCCGTCACCAAGATCCGCTTCACCGATGCCAGGGTCGCCCGCGACCTGATGAAGAACCCGGAGCTGGCGGTCTGCGAAGCCTACATGGACGGGCGGATCGAGATCCTGGAAGGCTCGCTCTACGAGTTCATGGACTTCCTGATCGTCAATGCCGAACTCCAGTGGCAGGCGCAGCGCGGCAGCGTGATCAACCGGCTCCGGCTCGGCCTGCGCAAGATCCAGCAGTACAACCCGGTCGGCCGCGCCAAGCAGAACATCGCGCACCATTACGACCTGACGGACGAGTTCTATCGGCTCTTCCTGGACGAGGATCAGCAGTATTCCTGCTCCTACTTCCCCTCGCCGGACATCGGCCTGGAGGAGAGCCAGCTCCTCAAGAAGCGCCACATCGCGGCCAAGCTCCTGCTCCAGCCCGGCCAGAAGGTGCTGGACATCGGCTCCGGCTGGGGCGGGCTCGGCCTGACCATCGCCGAGCTGGGCGGCGGCGACGTCACCGGTGTCACCCTGTCCGAGCGGCAGCACGAGGTCAGCAACGAGCGGGCACGCGGCAAGGGCGTTGCCGGGCGGGTCCGCTTCCTCCTTCAGGACTACCGCCACCTGCGCGAGCGCTTCGACCGGATCGTGTCGGTGGGCATGTTCGAGCATGTCGGCGTGAACCATTATGACGAGTTTTTCGGCAAGGTCCGCGACCTGCTGGCCGATGACGGGGTGATGCTGCTCCATTCGATCGGCCGGATGGAGGGGCCGAGCTGGACCTCGGCCTTCATCCGCAAATACATCTTCCCGGGCGGCTACATCCCCGCCTTGTCCGAGGTGCTCCCGGCGATCGAGCGCGCGGGCCTGTGGGTGACCGACGTCGAGATCCTGCGGCTGCACTATGCCGAGACGCTGAGGCACTGGCGCATGCGGTTCCTGGCCCGGCGCGGCGAGGCCAAGGCGCTCTATGACGAGCGGTTCTGCCGGATGTGGGAGATCTACCTGATCGGCTCGGAACTGTTCTTCCGCCGCCAGCGCGGCATGGTGTTCCAGATCCAGCTCGCCAAGGACCGCCACGCCGTGCCGCTCACCCGCGACTACATGGTCGACACCGAACGGGCCTGGCGCTGCGCCGACCAGCCTGCCGGGCTGCGCACCGTGGGCGGCCGCGACGCGGCCTGAGCCGCCGACCTGCTGAATCCTGCCGCTGCCGTCGTTCCAAGCACTCTGACCTGAACGACGGCAGCCCCGGGCGGCCCTGCCCCCTGTTTCCCCCAAAGCCCGCAGCTCCGGCATTGGCACGGTCGTTGCTGGAACGGCTGAGCGCGGTGCGCGACGCGGCTCTGAGAGCCTCGGGGCTTTCCAAGGGGGAACAACAGCATGCAGTTCGATCGGCGCAGCCTGTTGCGCACGTCGGCGATCGCCATGGGCGCCGTCGCCGCCCCGGCGATCATCCATCGCGGCGCCTGGGCGCAGGAAGACGTCATCAAGGTGGTCGGCATCCACGACGCCTCGGGCGGCCTGGACATCTATGGCCAGCCGATGATCGCGACACTCGGCTTCGCGGTCGAGGAGCTGAACGCGGCGGGCGGCCTGCTCGGCAAGCAGGTGGAGCTGATCAACTACGACCCGCAGTCCAACATCCAGCTCTACACCCAGTTCGCCACCCAGGCGGCCACCCGCGACAGGGCGGCAGTGGTCCATGGCGGCATCACCTCGGCGTCGCGCGAGGCGATGCGCCCGATCCTGAAGCGCTTCCAGACGCTCTACTTCTACAACACCCAGTACGAGGGCGGGGTCTGCGACCGCAACATCTTCTGCCTGGGCTCGGGACCTGCGCAGAACGTCACCAAGCTCGTGCCCTATGTGATGAACAAATGGGGCAAGAAGGTCTACGTCCTGGCCGCTGACTACAACTATGGCCAAATCACCGCCAAGTGGGTGAAGAAATACGTCACCGAGGGCGACGGTGAGGTCCTCGCCGACGAGTACTTCCCGCTGGACGTCACTGATTTCGGCCCGACCATCCGCAAGATCCAGGCCGCCAAGCCCGACATCGTCATGTCGCTGCTGGTGGGCGGCGCGCATGTCTCCTTCTACCGCCAGTGGGCAGCCGCGGGGATGAACAAGGAGATCCCGCTGGCCTCGACCACGTTCGGCGGCGGCAATGAGAACAAGCTGCTCTCGCCCGAGGAAGGCGACGGCATCCATGCCGCCTTCGCCTATTTCCAGGAGTTGGACACGCCAGCCAACAAGGCGTTCCTGGAGCGGTTCCATGCCAAGCTTGGCGACAAGGCGCCCTATCTGGGCGCCGAGCTCGCCATGATGACCTATCACGGCTTCAACATCTGGGCCGAGGGCGTGAAGAAGGCGGGCTCGGTCGACCGGATGGCGGTCACCGAGGCGCTGGAATCCGGCATCTCCTATCAGGGGCCGGCCGGCACGACCGTGGTGGACCCCAAGACCCACCACGCCACCCTCGACGTCCACATCGCCGAGGTGAAGGACCAGGCCTTCGAGGTGCTGGAGAGCTACGCCCAGCAGCCGCCCGCCGACACCCAGGCGGTCTGCGACCTCTCGGCGAATCCGAACGAGAACAAGCAGTACGTCGTCGGAATCTGACCGCTCCCTCCCGCCGACATTGCTGTGCCGGCGGGAGCCCCGTCCTCCCATCCCGCAGGAACGGTCATGGATCTCGCCCTCATCGTCCTCCTCCAGATCGTGACCAGCATCGCCATGCTGGCGCTGATCAGTCTCGGCCTAGCCGTCATCTTCGGCATGATGCGCGTCATCAACCTCGCCCATGGCGAGTTCCTGATGCTGGGCGCCTATGCCGCGATTCTGGCGACCGGGCATGGCGTCAACCTCTGGGTCTCGATGCTGCTGGTGGCCCCCGTCTCGGTGGCGATCGTGGGCGTGGTCGTCGAGCGCCTGATCATCCGCCGCCTCTACGGCCGGATGATCGACACGATGCTGGCTACCTGGGGCCTGTCGCTGGCCCTGATCGGCCTCGTCACCATGATCCTCGGCAACACCAATACCGGCTTCTCCGCCCCGCTCGGCAGCATCGCCATCGGCGGCTTCCGCATGTCGGGCTACGAGCTGTTCCTGATCCTGTTCACCGCCGTGCTGCTGGCCGTGGTGTTCGTGGTGTTCCGCTTCACCCGGCTGGGCCTGATCGCGCGCGGCACCATGCAGAACCCGGACATGGCGGCAGCACTCGGCATCGCCCCCTCCACCGTCTACGCGGTCACCTTCGCCGTCGGCGCCGCCCTGTCCGGCCTGGCCGGAGCGCTGATCGCCCCGCTTGCGGGCGTGGTGCCGACCATGGGCACCGCCTACATCGCCAAGGCCTTCATCACCGTGATCACCGGCGGTGCCGCGATCCTGGCCGGCACGATCTCGGCCTCCGGCCTGCTGGGGGCGGTCAACACGCTCGGCAGCTTCCTGGCCACGCCGGTGCTGGGCGAGGTGGCCCTGCTTGCCGCCGCCATCGTGCTCCTGCGCCTCCTGCCGCGCGGCATCACCGGCCGCTTCCTCAAGGGCTCCCTATGAACGCCGCCCTGAAAACCACCTGGGGCCCGATCGCGCTGGCCGCGCTCGCCGCCCTCGCCGTCTGCTGGTTCCTGCCGGCGACCCTGGAGCTGTTCGCGCTAATCAACGCCACCGTGTTCGTCAGCATGGCGATCCTGGCACTGAGCCTGGCGCTGGTCTGGGGCTATGGCGGCATCCTGTGCTTCGGGCAGGCCGCCTTCTTCGGCCTGGGCGGCTACACCTACGCGGTTGCTGCCATCAATTTCGGCGACACCACCGGAGCGGTGCCGCTCGCCATCCTGGTCCCGGCCGGCTTCGCCCTGCTGCTGGGCTACTTCCTGTTCTACGGCCGGATCAGCGACGTCTACCTGGGCGTCATCACGCTCACCGTGACCCTGATCCTGTTCAAGTTCATCAACTCGACCGCCAGCGACATCTGGACGATCGGCACCGCGCCGCTGGGCGGCTTCAACGGCATCCCGATGACCCCGCCGCTCAACTTCCCGGGCGACATGACGGCCATGCTGATGCCCGACCAGATCTTCGTGCTTGCCGTGATCGGCCTGTTCCTCTGCTACGCGATCGCCAAGCTGATCCTGGCCAGCCATTTCGGCCGGGTCGTGGTCGCGGTGAAGGAGAACGAGCTGCGCGCCGAGCTGCTGGGCTACGACGTGCGCCTCTACAAGCTCATCATCTTCACGGTCGGCGGCGCCATGGCCGGCCTGGCGGGGATGTTCTTCGCGAACTGCGTGTTCGTAAGCCCGACCATGTTCTCGCTGAGCTATTCCGGCCAGATCATCATCTGGGTGATCGTGGGCGGGCTCGGCACGCTGGTGGGCCCGGTCATCGGCTGCATCCTCCTGCAGATGCTCACCAACTGGGCGGGCACGCTGGAAGTGATCGATCCGAACCTGGTGCTGGGCGCCATCCTGGTGATCGCCGTCCTGCTCCTGCCCAAGGGCCTGCTGCCCACCATCACCGGGCTGATCCGCCGCGGAGACCGCTCATGAGCGCGATGCTGGAAACCAGCGGCCTGACCATGCGCTTTGGCGGCGTGGTCGCGGTCGACCGGGTCGACGTGAAGATCCACGAGGGCGAGCTGCGCTGCCTGATCGGCCCGAACGGGGCCGGCAAGAGCACCTTCTTCAAGTGCCTGACGGGCCAGTACAAGCCGACCTCAGGGACGGTCCACCTGCGCGAGCACGACGTCACCGGCTGGGACAGCTTCGCCATCGCCAGGCTGGGCGTCGGCATCAAGACCCAGGTGCCCTCGGTGTTCGACGGGCTGACCGTGCGCGACAGCGTGCTGATCGCGGCGCGCCGCCGCTATGGCGCGATCCTGGCCCGCAAGCGCACCGACGAGGTGCTGGGCCGGATCGGCATCGAGGACATCGCCGGCAAGCCCGTCGGCCTGCTTTCCCACGGCTCCCGCCAGCTGGTCGAGCTCGCCACCGTGGTCGCGTCCGAGCCCGACCTGATCATCCTGGACGAGCCCACTGCCGGGATGACCGCCGAGGAAACCGCGCGCACGGCGGCGCTGATCCGCCAGCTCAACGAGCGCCACGCGATCGTGGTGGTGGAGCACGACATGCAGTTCATCCGCTCGATTGCCAAGACGGTCACGGTGTTCCACCAGGGCCGCGTGCTCATCGAAGATAAGGTCGACGTGGTGCTGAACGACCCGGTGGTACGCGACGTCTATCTGGGCAAGGAGCCGATCCGCGCGGCCGTCGGGAGGGTCGCGGCATGATCCGGATCGAAGGCCTCGTCTCCGGCTACGGCCGCATCCAGGTTCTGAACGGCATCGACCTCCATGTCCGCCGCGGAACCTTCACCGGCATCCTCGGCCATAACGGCATGGGCAAGTCGACCCTGCTGAAGGCCATCGTGGGCCACCTGCCGGCCAGTGCCGGGAAGATCGAGCTGGCGGGCGAGGACGTGACCCGGCTGCCGGTGCATCTGCGCGCCCGCAAGGGGATCGGCTACGTGCCCCAGGGCCGCCAGATCTTCCCCACCCTGTCGGTGCTCGACAACCTGCGCATGGGCTGTGCTGCCAAGGGCCTGCCCGACGACGGGATCGACGCCATCCTAGAGGACTTCCCGCAGCTCAAGCGCCTGCTCGACCGGCCGGGCGGGGCGCTGTCGGGCGGCGAGCAGCAACTCCTGGCACTGGCCCGCTGCCTGTGCGGCAACCCGTCGGTGATCCTGCTGGACGAGCCGACCGAAGGTATCCAGCCCTCGATCCTCCAGGAGATCGTCGAGCGCCTCCATGCGATCCGCAGGAAGCGCGAGCTGACCCTGCTCCTGGTCGAGCAGAACCTGGAGTTCATCCGCGGCCTGTCGGAGCGGATCTTCACCATCCAGAAGGGCCGGATCGCGCGCGAGCTGGATCCAGCCCGGCTCGACGACCACGACCTGACTGCCGAGTTCGCCGGTGTCTGACCAGACGCCTTGCTCAGCCGGGCAGGTTGCGCAGCGCGATCAGCACGGCCGCACCGGCGGCGAAGGTGACCAGCGCGCCGCCGCGCAGCGCCACCAGTGCCGTCACCAGCAGGGCCGCCAGCTCGGGCACGCCGCCGGAAAGCGCAGCCGGGGCCACCAGCGTGGTCAGCACTGCGGCCGGCACCGCGTCCAGCCCGGCCTGCACGCGCGGCGGCACGTAGGCGAAGCGCGACAGGACGAGATGGCCCAGGACGCGCGCCAAATAGGTCACGGCTGCCGCCGCCAGGATGATCCAGAGCGTCGTGCTCATCCGCGCGAAGGCTCGACGTACCGCGGCAGCGGCAGGGCAGCGGCCAGAAGGATGCCGGCGAGCGCGCCGAGCGAGACATGCCAGGGGGAGCCCACGGCCAGGTAGGCGAGGATCGAGGCGACAGCGCTGGCCGCCACCACCGGCAGCCACTTCGTCCGCCGCCGGAAGCCCATGACCAGACTGAGGAAATAGATTGGCACGAGAAAGTCGAGGCCCAGTGCATGCGGATCGGTGACCAGCCGGCCGAAGGCGGCGCCCACCGCCGCTTCCGCGATCCAGGTCAGGTAGATCGGCAGGCCCAGGCCCAGGTACCAGCCGAGCGTCAGTTTGCGGCCCTGCTCGGCCTCCCGCTCCGCTTCCGCATATTGCAGGTCGACCAGGAGGAAGAAGGCCAGCGCCTTCTGTGCCGACGGCCAGTGGGCGATCAGCCGGCCGGCGGCCGCCGAATAGAGAATCGAGCGCGTGTTCACGATGAAGATCGAAAGCACGATCATCCAGGGTGCTGCGTGCTGGCCGAACAGCTCCACCCCGACGATCTGGCTGGCCCCGCCATAGACCAGGGCGCTCATCAACGTCGCCTCGGCGACGCTGAAGCCGTTATCGGCCGCCAGCGCGCCGAACAGGAGCCCGAACGGCGCGATCGCAATGATCATCGCGGGCGTCGACCGTGCGCCGCGCCAGAAATCCCTGCTGCCTGAATCGGCCGACATGCGCGTCCTCGATCACCGTCCATTGCCCGCGCCCGTCGCGCGGCCCGTCCCCGGGCCCGACCTGCGCTCTTCGCCCTTCACCGCCACCAACCTCGGGAGGAGTACGCTCCGATGACGCTGAACACTGTGAAGATGCCGACCCCTGAGCAGCTGCGCGAGGTTGCGTCCCAGCTCCGCATGACCTTCACCGACGAGGACCTGGCTCAGCATCTGGCTTCGTTCACGGCGGGCCTAGCCGCCTACGACATCGTCGACAAGATGACCGACGAGCTGCCGCCGGTGAAATACCCCCGCACCCCCGGCTACCGTCCCAGCGGCGAGGAGAACCGGTACGGCGCCTGGTACGTCAAGACGACGGTCGAGGGCGCGCCGCGCGGCAAGCTGAAGGGCAAGAAGATCGTCCTGAAGGACAACGTGCTGCTGGCCGGCGTGCCGATGATGAACGGCGCCTCGACGCTGGAGGGCTATGTCCCCGACGTGGACGCCACCATCGTCACTCGGATGCTGGACGCGGGCGCCACCATCGTCGGCAAGGCAGTGTGCGAATATTTCTGCTTCTCCGGCGGCAGCCACACCTCCTCGACCGGCCCGGTCCACAACCCGCACCGGATGGGCTACTCGGCCGGTGGCTCGTCCTCGGGCTCCGCGGCACTGGTCGCGGCCGGCGAAGTGCCGATGGCGATCGGTGGCGACCAGGGCGGCTCGATCCGGATGCCGGCTTCCTATTGCGGCATCTACGGCATGAAGCCGACCCATGGCCTGGTCCCCTATACCGGAATCATGCCGATCGAGCTGACCATCGACCATACCGGGCCGATGACCGCCACGGTCGAGGATAATGCCCTGCTGCTCGAGGTCCTGGCCGGCCCGGACGGGCTGGACCCGCGCCAGTACGGCCCGCTGAAGCCGCCCGCCTATACCGAGGCGCTGGGCAGGGACATCAAGGGGCTCCGGATCGCGGTGGTGCGTGAGGGCTTCGGCTGGGCGCAGTCGCAGGTCGAATCGGATCAGGTGGTCAAGGCGGCGCTGGAGAAGCTGAAGGCGCTGGGGGCCGTGGTCGAGGAGGTCTCGATCCCGCTGCACAGGGCGGGCATCGCGATCTGGCAGCCGATCGGCGCCGAGGGCGCCACCATGCAGATGATGCACGGCAACGGCTTCGGCTTCAACTGGCAGGGCCTCTACGTCAACAGCCTGATCGACTTCCATTCGAACTGGCGCCAGCGCGCCGACGAGATCTCGGACACGCTGAAGAACACCATGCTGCTCGGCCAGTACATGCTGAACAAGCATAACGGCCGCTACTACGCCAAGGCGCAGAACCTGGTGCGCCGGCTGCGCGCCGCCTATGACGCGGTGCTGGCCGACTACGACCTGATCGCCATGCCGACCCTGCCGCTCACCGCCACGCCGCTGCCGGCAGCGGACGCGCCGATCTCGGAGATCCTGAGCCGCGCCTTCGAGATGCTGCCGAACACGGCACCGTTCGACTGCACCCACCACCCGGCGATGAGCCTGCCCTGCGGCACGGTCGACGGCCTGCCGGTCGGCCTGCAGCTGGTCGGGAAATTCTATGACGAGAGCACCATCTATACAGCCGCCCATGCGTTCGAGCAGAAGGTCGACTGGAAGAGCATCACCGCATGATCACCATCACCGCCATCATCAGGGCAAAGCCCGGCCATGAGGAGGAGGTGCACCAGGCACTGCTCCTGTCCGGCAGCGAGGGCTCGGCGCACGAGCCGGGCACGCTCGGCTACCATGTCGGCCGGGCGGTCGAGGACCCGGCGGTCTTCACCACCTATGAGCGCTTCGCCAGCCGCCAGGCGATGGACCTGCACAACGCGACCACCGGCAAGCGGTTCTTCGACGCGGTGGGCCATCTGCTGGATGGCGCCCCGACCTTCGCGGTGTGCGAGGAGATCTGGGTGAAGTGAGCTTACCTCCGACGTAATCGACCGCATGACCGGCGACACGGCATGGTCTCCTCGCACACCAGAAGGAGACCACGCCGATGTTCGATGCCAACGCAATCGCCGCCCGCTACCTGGCTGCCTGGAACGCCCGCGAGCCTGACCAGCGCCAGGCCGCCATCGCACAGGCCTGGACCGAAGGCGGCAGCTATCTCGATCCTATGATGGAAGCCGAGGGCCATGCCGGGCTGGATGCGATGATCGCCGCCGCCCAGGCGCATTTCCCGGGCCTCGTCTTCAGCCTGGCCGGCATGCCGGACCTCCATCACGACCGGCTGCGCTTCTCCTGGACGCTGGCACCTGCGGGCGGCGCGCCGGTCGCGCGCGGTACCGACTTCGCGGTGGTCGCCGAGGATGGCCGGCTGGCCGCGGTGACCGGCTTCCTGGACAGGGAGGCCGCGTGATGCCGACGATCCGCACGCCTGACGGGGTCGAGCTGTTCTACCGTGACTGGGGCCAGGGACCGCAGGTCGTGGTGTTCCTGGCGAGCTGGTCGCTGAGCTCGGAAAGCTGGGCCTACCAGATGCTGCCCATGGCGGAGGCCGGCTGTCGCTGCATCGCCTATGACCGGCGCGGCCATGGCCGCTCGGACGATCCGGGCAGGGGCTATGACTATGACACGCTGGCCGACGACCTGGCCTGCCTGATGGAGCGGCTGGACCTCAAGGAGGTCACTCTGGTCGGCTACTCGATGGGACCGGGCGAGATCGTCCGCTATCTGACCAGGCATGGCAGCGCTCGGGTGGCGCAAATCGCCATGCTCGGCACGGTAACACCCATGCTGGCGCAGGCGGAGGACAATCCAGCCGGCATCCCGGAAGAAGTGTTCGAGCAGGTCCGCCGCGAGCAGCTCATGCGCGACTTCCCGCAATGGATCGAGGACAATATCCGGCCGTTCGTGACGCCGGAGACCTCGGCCGGCATGATCGACTGGATCCGCTCGATCTGCCGGCAGACTTCGCTCCAGGCGATCGTCCAATGCAACCGGGTGATCACGGCTGCCGACTTCCGCGCCGAATTGCGGCGGATCGAGCTGCCGGTCTTGCTGCTCCACGGCGAGGCGGACCTGAGCGCGCCGATCGCACTCACCGCCGAACCCAGCCTGGCCCTGCTGCCCAATGCGGAGCTGGTGCGCTATCGGGGCGCCCCACACGGCATCTTCCTGACCCATGCGGAGCAGGTCACGGCGGATCTGCTCCGCTACATCCAACCGGGGTGACGGGCCGTGCTGCCACCCTGGCCGCCGCCACGTCGCGCAGGCAGGCGATGGCCGCCACCGCGAGGAGCGGCTCCAGCGGCAGGCGGAAGCGGCGCTCGGGAAAGGTCAGCGCATAGATCGCGAGGTTGCCGGCGACCAGCAGCAGCACCACTAGGCCGAACAGGCGCCGCCTGGGCCAGAGCAGAGCCGCTGCCAGGCCCACCAAGCCCAGCGGCAGGAGGAACAGGTGGTAGAGGTTGCGCAGATCGCCGCTGCCGAACTGC
Source organism: Geminicoccus flavidas (assembly GCF_009806515.1). GTDB lineage: Bacteria > Pseudomonadota > Alphaproteobacteria > Geminicoccales > Geminicoccaceae > Geminicoccus > Geminicoccus flavidus. The sequence goes on from NZ_WUJP01000483.1 coordinate 12,242, forward strand.
GCATCCACGACGGTGAGCTGCCCGTCTGGCCCCATCACCACCTCGCCGCCGCGCGCGATCGGCGCGGTGGCCGGGCTCAGGAACACCACGCCCTTCTCGATCGCCCGGCGCACGAAGCGGACGGGGTTGGCCAGGATCGCTTCGCGTGCGAGCTCGCGCAGATAATCGTCGGCCCGCCACTGCTGGGCGTCCCAGTCGATCCCCTGCTCCGCGATCATCGGCTTGATCCAGGGGTCGGACCGGTCGACATCGCCCAGCAGATAAAGGTCGCCCATCAGCGGATGGTTGCCCTTGAACAGGTTCATGCCGCCCGTGCTGGTGCCGGATAGCGCCACCCGGCCGAAGCTGGTTGCGAGATGGGCCTGCCAGGGCAGGAGGCAGGCAGCCAGCACCACGAGATGGACCAGCACCGGGCGGATGGCCGGGCGCAGGGCACCCGCCTGCCAGATCAGGGCGATCAGCGTGACCGGGACCAGCACGATGCCGCTGGGCCTGGTCAGGAGCGCCAATGCCGCCAGCACCGCCAGCAGCACGGCCTTGCCGGTGCCGTTCATGGGCCGCAGCAGGACCAGGACCCAGGCGAGCGTCAGGAGGGTGAACAGGCCGGTCTCGCGCAGCACGAAGAACTCGCGCAGCAGTGCCAGGTTGAGGGCAGCGAACGCCGCCGCCGCGGCAGCCAGCAGCCGGCTGCCCAGGAGCCGCTCGGTGATGACCGCGACCATGCCGAGCGAGGCCAGCGCCATCAGCCCCTGGCCGAATACGGCCAGCATCGGCCAGCTCTTGCCCGCGAGCAGCATGCAGGCGGCGAGATAGAGGGGGTAGGCGGGCGGGCGCACGGCAGTCGGGTGGATGCCATCCAGCGAGTAGCGGCCGAGCGTGACCAGATGCTCGGCGATCAGCGCGTAGGAGGCCGAGCCGTAGCGCTCGAACGTGGCGAGCCCGTTCATGCCTGCCGCCAGGACCAGCAGCACGCAGAAGGCGCCAGCCAGCAGCGGCAGGAAGCGCAGCCGGTCCGCCCGGATGGGGCCGATCGCGGCAGGTCCGCCCCACCCTGGCGCCCGCGCGACCTCCGACGACATCACCATCAACTGCTCCTCGACCGCTGACGCCCCGGAAAAGGCGCGCCGCGCAGGACTATAGCGGCTCCCGGTGGGGTTCCGGCAACCGCCAGCAGCAGCGGGGCGGCCCGGAGGATGCCCGAACAACCGCGTCGCCTCTGCGTTTGGCCGGTGCCATAGTCCGGCCGCGCACGACCATGTGAAGGAGGCCAGGGGCCGATGGCGGGACAGAAGGTGGCGCTGGTCACCGCGGGCGGCAGCGGCATGGGTGCCGCGGCGGCGCGGCGCCTGGCGGCGGACGGTTTTGCGGTTGGCATCCTGTCCTCGTCGGGCAAGGGCGAGGCGTTGGCAGACGAGCTGGGTGGACTGGGCGTCACCGGCTCCAACCAGTCCGTCGACGACCTCCAGCGCCTGGTCGACGAGGCGATGGCGCGCTGGGGGCGGATCGACGTGCTGGTCAACAGTGCCGGGCATGGGCCGCGGGCACCGGTGCTGGAGCTCACCGACGAGCAGTGGCACGCGGGCATGGACGTCTACCTGATGAACGTGATCCGCCCGACCCGGCTGGTCGCCCCGGTCATGCGGGCGCAGAAGGGTGGTGCCATCATCAACATCTCCACGGCCTGGGCATTCGAGCCGAGTGCCATGTTCCCGACCTCGGCGGTGTTCCGCGCGGGCCTGGCGGCCTTCACCAAGCTGTTCGCCGACAGCCATGCCGCGGACAATGTGCGCATGAACAACGTCCTGCCCGGCTGGATCGACAGCCTGCCCGCGACCGAGGAGCGCCGGCAGAGCGTGCCGATGGGCCGCTATGGAAGGAGCGAGGAGATCGCGGCTACGATCGCCTTCCTCGCCTCGGAGGGTGCCGGCTACATCACCGGCCAGAACATCCGCGTCGATGGCGGCCTGATGCGCTCGATCTGACGCGGGTCCAGCAGCGCGGCTCTCTGGCGGTGCCGCGCTGCCGGCTGGTGGCGACCGTCAGTAGTCGGCCGACCAGATCGGCTTTTCCCGGCCGCGCGGGTTCGGCCGGTGCTTGCCGCCATGGACGGTGGCGAGGATGCGGATGTCCCTCAGCCGGTCGGGTGCCCCCTCCATCTGGAGCGGGTCGTCCGACATCACCACCATGTCGGCCACCTTGCCGACGGACAGGGTGCCGTGGCTCTGCGAGAGCCCGTACTGCCAAGCCGCGTCGACGGTCCAGGCACGCAGGCCCTGCTCGATCGAGATCGATTCCTGCGGGCCCAGCACGGCCGGGCAGGCGGCCTTGTCGGTGTTGGGGTACCATTCCGGCTGCTGGACCTTGCGGGTCTTGGCCACCCAGATCGTGAACAGCGGATCCGGCGGCTCCACCGGCGAATCGGTGTGGATCGTCACCCGCAGCCCCATGCCGAGCGCACTGCGCGCCGGATAGGGGTAGTACTTGCCGTTCATCACCTTCGGGCCCAGCACCTGCTGGCACTGGGGCAGGCCCCAGAAATAGAGGTTGCCCATCAGGAAGCTGACCGGGTCGTTGATGCTCTTCACCCAGGACATGGTCTGCTTGCTGACGAACGGCGCGTGCAGCACGATGTCCCGGAACTTCCAGCCATCCGGATAGTGCGCTCGCCGCAGCGCCGCGACCGCCTTGTCGGCCGCCTGGTCGCCGTTCTCATGGATCATGATTGGGTAGCCGGCTTCGTGGGCCGCCAGGATGCGGCGCTCCATCTGGCCTTCCCACAGGTCCGGCAGGCCCTGGTAGGGCTTGGGGAAGGGCGGCTCCGTGAACGGCGGAAAGACCATGTAGTAGGGATCGTTCAGGAAGGCGGTGTAGCCTTGCGGGCTGCCGTCGGCGAAGCTCTTCACCCCGGCGATGAAGATCTTGGGTTGGCCCTTGATCGCCGCCGCCGCCTGCTTCGCCATGTTGATCGTGTCGGCGAAGTTGGGGCTGGTGTTGTCGTACATCATCAGGCCGACCGTGAACGGGAAGGCCGGGTCCTTCATCAGGTCCAGGTAGAGCCTGGCATCGCCCAGCGAGGCAGCGCCCTCCTGGATCAGGGTGTAGCCATGGCCGGCATAGATATCGATGGCTTTGGCGACCGAGGTGGCCGCGGACAGCTTGTCGCCCTGCAGCACCTGGCCGACCCAGAAGGAGTCGGCATAGAGCGCCAGGTCCTCGTTGAGCTGTCCGCGCTTGGCCAGCGCCAGTTCCTGCTTCGGGTTGATCGAGGGGCTGACGCAGTTGGTCGTGATGCCGGCCACCCCGCAGATCCGGAGCAGCTTCAGGGCCGGCGTGTTCACGTAGCTGACATGCCCGGACTGGCTGGACACGAAGATCGGGATCTTGGTCGAGATCGCGTCCAGGGTCGCGCGGGCGTTGCCGTTCTCGAAGTTCGGGCAGGCGAACCCGACATTGGTCTTCGGGCCCTTGCAGCTCTTGCCATGACCCAGCCGGGCCGGGTCGTAGCTCATCGCCAGGACGCGGGTCGCCCCCTTCTTCCTGGCCGCGGCCGTGATCCGCTCGATGACGTCGTCCTGGCTCTTGACCGGGATGAAGCAGTGCTGCGGGTCATCGGGCGTCTTGCAGCGTGGATCGCCTGGCAGCGGCTTGAAGAACAGGTTCACCGATGAGACGTCGAGCCAGTGCTTCTCGTCGGTGAAGAACGCATAGCCCAGGAAGTGGGAATGCGGATCGATGAAGCCCGGCAGCACGGTGGCGCCATCCAGCCGCACGGTCCTGGTAAGGGGCCCGACATGCTCGCGGATCTTGGCATCAGAGCCCACCGCCACGATCTTGCCGCCCTTGACCGCGACCGCCCTGGCCCGCGGCTGCGTGGCGTCCATGGTCACGACATTGCCGCCCAGATAGACGGTGTCGGCGACCGGTGGCGGCGCTTCCTTGGCCATTCCTGGGGGTGCCAGCAGCATGCAGGTGGCCGCCAGGACGATCCACGGACAACGCCTCGCCATCGACCGCATCCTCATCTGTTAGATTCCGGAAAAATGCATAGTCACTTCAACCAGTCAAGCAATCTCAATACGAGCACAAGACTTCACAGAAGCTGAATGCAGTCCGGTCCGATCGTTGATTTGTCGATGACATGGCTCTCAGAGTGAACAGTCGGGATCTTTTCGCCATCAACGTGCAATAGCGGCCGGGTTCATCAAGCCGGGGCCCGCTTCGCCTGTCCGTTGGCGGCCGACGACATGACCGGCGCACAGCCGGCTGAGCAGCACCCATCCACCATGATCCGCCTCCTGACGGATCATGACGGATGGACCGGGAGCTCCTGGGTTCTAGGCCCGAGCCTGATCCACTTCGGTGTCCACGCCAGCCAGGATCACCTCGGCATATTGGAGGTCGGCGGAAGCTGCATCATGGTCTACCGTCCCGCGCAGGGATTGCAGCAGGTCACGAGCTTCAGCCTGCCGGTCCTGCCCCAGCCAAAGCCGTGCGATCCGGTTCGCTGCGCGGAGTTCGAGCATACGGGCACCCTGCGCGCGCGCGACCTCGATCGCCAGCCGATAATGAGCTTCCGCCTCGGGAGATCCCGATGCCGCATGAAGATCCCCGGTGATCCGGTGGATGTCCGCCTCGACGGAACGCTCGCCCGTCTCGTTCACCACGGCCAGAGCCTCGGCACTTGCCGACAGGCCGGCAGCCCATTGCCGCCGCGCCAACAGGCCCTCGGCGAGAAAGGAAAGGAAATAGGGGATCTGGAACAACGCGCCCAGCCGGCGGTGCCGGGCGATCGCGTCGCGCAGTGCCAGGATCGCGTCCTCGCCAGGCTCCAATGCCGCCTGAGCCGCAGCACGGATCGCGGCGCTGGCAGCACTGTTCATCTCGAAGCCATGCTCATCAGCCAGCCGCAAGGCACGGTCGGCGCGCTCATAGGCAGCGGACCAGTCCCGGCGCATCGCCTGGAGGAGGGAGTTCCAGAACAGCCCCCTCGAGTAGGTATAGGGGTGCTGCATCCTGTCGATGAGCAGCAGCAGCTTCTGGGCGGTCTCCGTGGCCTTGACCGATGAGCCGGATAGCCATTGGCTCAGCCCGCAATACCCATAGGCGACCGCGGCAACCTGCATGCCATGGCGGAGCTCGACCCTGGTATCGCTGCCGGCCTCGTAGTCTGCGATGGCGGCCTCGAAGCTCTGGCGCGCCTGCGGGAGGCTGCCGCTCGCAAGCCGGCTGAGGCCAAAGGCGGTCCGTGCGGTCACGCGCGACGAGCGGTCGGTGCCCTCCCCGGTCCG
>NZ_WUJP01000484.1 GCF_009806515.1 Geminicoccus flavidas
TTGGATCATCTCGTCGGCCAGACTTGCCGCCGCAGCGCATTTCCCGCCCATGAACTCGAACAGCCACATCTGCCACAGGACGGCGACCGTTTCCGTATCGCTGCCGATCTGGCGGCACAGTTCCAGGGCTCGGGTCCCGGCCATGCCGATCTCCTTCGAGGCATAGCCGTGGCTGGTCAGCAGTGCCGGGACCAGCGAGATGTGGAGGTCGAGATCCAGTCGCAGCCGTTCCGGCCTGGA
>NZ_WUJP01000485.1 GCF_009806515.1 Geminicoccus flavidas
CTCGATCCCGTCGAGCAGGTCGATCCCGGCCCGGAGATGGCTGATCGCCTCCTTGTTGGCCGAGCGCGCCAGTGCCCGCTCCCCGGCCTTCAGCCAGTAACGGACCGCCTGCGGCGTGAGTGCTGCCCGGGTAAAATGATAGGCCAGGAGTTCCGGCTCCAGCGTGGCTCGTTCCGGAAACCGGCTCTCGTAAATGTCGGCAATGCGCGCGTGCAGCACCTTCCGGTCGGCGCGCAGGAGGCTCTCATAGGCAGCGTCCCGCACCAGGGCGTGCTTGAACATGTAGTGTGCGGCAGGTGGGGTGCCCCGGCCCAGCACCAGCTCCGAATTCACCAGCTCCGCCAAGGAGCGCTGCAGGGTCGGCTCGTCGAGCGTGGAGACGGCCCGGATCAGGTCATAGGAGAATTCGCGGCCGATCACGGCCGCCAGCTGCGCCGTCTCCTTGGTCGATTCCAGCCGGTCGAGACGGGCCATGAGCGAGTCGTGCAGTGAGCTCGGGACCGCGACGCTTTCCAGCGGTCCTTGCAGGACGAACTGGTCGCCCACTTCCAGCAGCGCCCCGGATTCGATGATGGCCCGCGTGAGCTCCTCGATGAAGAGCGGGACGCCGTCCGTCTTGTCCACGACATGGTCGAGCACGGGTGTGGGCAGAGCCTTGCCGCGCGCGACATGGTGGGCAAGCGTGATGGTCTGCTGGCGTCCCAGCCGGTTGAGCGTCAGCGCGGTGATGTGGGGCACCCCGATCCAGCTCGCCCTGAATTCGGGGCGGAACGTGCACAGCACGCATACCGGCAGCTTGCGGATGCTCTCGACGATCAGGTCCAGCAATTCGAGGGACGTGGGATCGAGCCAGTGCAGGTCTTCCCAGATCATGGCGACCGGTGTCTTCCGGCTGAGGTTGCGGACCTGGAGCATCAGGGCCTGCAGCGTCTCCTCCTTCTGGCGCTGTGGCGTCATGTCGAGCGCGGGATAGCGTGCGCCGGTCGGGATCGACAGCAGGCTGGCGAACAATGGTGCCAGTTCCGACACCGCCTCGCTGGCCCGTCCAATCAGCTCTTCCAGCTTCTCGAGCTTCGTCTCCGGCGGGGTATCACGCTCCGTGCCCATGGCACGGCTGAGATGCTCGATCACCGGGAAGAGCGGCGCGTTGGCATAGAAGGGCGAGCACTGGAACGACAGCCAGGTGTGCCGTGTCCCATACAGACGCCGCCGGAAGGCCTGGGCGATCCTGGATTTCCCGATGCCTGGCTCTCCCGAAAGGAGGATGACCTGCCCCTCGCCGGCAGCTGCCCAGTGCCAGCGCTCCACCAGCATGCCCAGTTCGTGGTCACGGCCGACGAGCGGCAGGACGGCACCGCGCAGCGCCACGAACCGCCCCTCGGCATGTCCTTCACTGACCGCGAGCCAGGCATGAACCGGCTCCCCATAGCCTCTGAGCTCCACGGCGCCGAGATCCGCGAACTCGAACAGCTCGCCCACGAGCTGCCGGGTCGAATGGGCCACGACCACCGTCCCCGGCTGCGCGACTGCCTGCAGGCGTGCCGCCAGGTTCGGCGTTTCACCGACGACCGCCCGCTCGCGCGCCTCCGCATCGCCGATCAGTTCGCCCACGACCACCATCCCGGTCGCGATGCCGACCCGGACCGCGAGAGCACCGCCGGTCGGGATCTCGAGCTTCGCCACCGCCTCCGTGATGGCAAGCCCGGCGCTGATGGCGCGCTCCGCCTCGTTCTCGTGCGCTGCCGGCCAACCGAAATAGGCAAGCACGCCGTCGCCCATGAACTTGGCGACGTGCCCCTCGAAGCGGGCTACCTCGCCGGCCACCACATTCTGATAGGTGCGAAGAACGTCGCACAGCAACTCGGGGTCGAGCTGCCGCGAGAGCGCCGTCGATCCAGCCAGATCGCAGAACATCACCGTGAGCTGGCGCCGCTCTCCTTCGCTGCGCTGGACGGCGGGCTTGTCCGGTTGCGGCGGGTCGTCGGCAACAGGCGCAGGCAGCAGCTGCGAGATGGCCGCGGATATGACCCGCCGAGGCCCGAGCGGAAGGCCCAGCTCCTTCAGGTCATCTTCCTTCAGGTATGGCAGTGCGTCGAAGCCGATTTCGTTTCTGGAGAAAAGCTCCGAGTATCTTTCAAGGCCGAGCGCTCTCAGCCACGCCGCAACTTCGTGCCCTGAGCTTGCAGCACTTGGCTGACCGTCCATAGCTGCCCTCTACATCATACAGATAAGGCCATGCTCATCTGCCGATGCTCAGAGGAATTTATCGCATTCACCGCCGGCACGCACGTGCCAACCTTCTCGCTCAATCAGATGCCGGGCGCGATACGCCCTTTCCCACTCACTTCACCGCACCCGCGGTGAGCCCCTTGATGAGGTAGCGCTCCAGGAGGATGCCGACGATCGCGAGCGGGAGGATGGCGGCGGTGGCAAGCGCTGCCATCGACCACCAGTTCACGCCCTGCGAGCCGGTCTGGCTGGCGAGCATGACCGGGAGGGTGTTGGCGTTGGTGCTGGTGAGGAGGGCGGCGAAGAAATACTCGTTCCAGCAGAGCACCAGGGAGAGGATGAAGGCCGCTACCATGCCGGGCAAGGCGATCGGCAGGATGATGCGGAAGAACGCGCCCCAGATCGAGGCGCCGTCGATGAAGGCGGCCTCCTCCAGCTCGATCGGGATGGACTGGAACTGGTCGCGCATGATCCAGATCACGATCGGCAGCACGGTCAGGGTGTAGAGCAGGATGATGCCGATGCGCGTGTCGAGCAGCGCCAGCTCGCGGTAGAGCACCAGGAAGGGCATGGCGAGCACGACGGGCGGCAGGATCAACTGGGAGAGGAAGAAGAAGGCCAGGTCCCGGTTGCCGAGCTTGCCGAACCGGTACTGGAAGCGGGACAGGCCGTAGGCGGCGAGCGAGCCCAGCGCCACGGCCAAGAGCGAGGCGCCCACCGAGATCACCACGCTGTTCTGAAAGCGCTTGAGGAACTCGTCGCGCACCGTGGAGGTCTGGCCGATCGTCTCAGGCGAGAGGCCGAGCGAGCGCCAGCCGCGCCATTGCGGGGTGAAGTCGACCCAGGGGATCAGGTGGCCCTGGGTGACGTCGGCGGCGACCTTGAACGAGGTGGTGACGGTCCAATAGACGGGGAACAGCGACACGAAGGTCCAGAACAGGAGCAGCGCATAGACGATCACCCGGCCCCAGACGAGCCGGCTGGGCCGCTTCTGGCCGGAAACGTTCTGGTTCGGCAGACTGGTTGCCAACGGGGCCACTCCTAGCCTCAGGTCGTCGGGAAGCGCTTCATCCAGCGATTGATCAGCGCCAGCAGCACGGTCAGGAAGATCACGATCAACACGAAGTAGAACTCCGCCAGCATCGTCCCGTAGCCGACGTTCGAGCGGTCGCGATATTCGCGGTAAATGAAGCTCGTCACCGTATCGGTGGCCCCGCCCGGCCCGCCGGCGGTGGTGTTGATCACGATGTCGGCGAGCTTGAGCTGGAAGATGATGCGCAGCACGATCGCGGTGACGCTGACCGGCAGCATCAGGGGGAAGGTGATCTTCCAGAAGGCCTGCCAGCCGGTGGCCCCGTCGATCCTGGCCGCCTCCATGATGTCCTTGGGCATGGCCTGCAGGCCCGCCAGGAGCAGGATCATGATGAACGGGATCGACACCCAGCTATCCAGGGCGATGATGCTGGCCCGGGCGATCCAGGGCGTGGCGAAGAAGGCGGGGCTGTCCCAGCCGAGGAAGCGGGCGAGTTGGGCGAGCGGGCCGAACCGGTACTCCATGAGCGACTTGCCGATCATCCAGCTCACCGCCACCGGGCTCAGCATGAACGGCAGGAGGAAGGCCACCCGAAAGAACTTGCGCGCGCGGATCTCGGCGTTGAGCAGCAGCGCCAGGCCAAAGGCGATCGCATACTGGACCAGCACCGCCAGCACGTAGATCACCATGTTGCCCATGGCGTTCCAGTAATAGGGGTCGTTCAGCATCGCGACGAAATTGTCGATGCCGTTGAACTGCCGCCCGGTGAACGAGCTCAGGTTCCAGTCGGAAAAGGCGATGAACAGGCCGAAGACGGTCGGGAACACCACCACGGCCAGGGTGAACAGGAAGGCCGGCAGCACGAACAGCGCCCGCTGGCCCCTCTGCCCGTGGCGCAGCACCTGGCTGGCGCATACGGCCACCGACCAGATCACGTAGGCATAGAGCACCGGCCGCCAGTTGGCGAAGCCGACCTGCGTCAGCCCGGCGCTGTAGAGGCCCTGCACCAGCACGGCCGCGAGGAACAGCGCGGTCGCCGCCCAGAACAGGCCGCGCCCGATCGCCTGGCGCCGGGCCGGGTCGGGTGCCGCCCGGACAGGGGCGGCGGATGCGGTCACGGACGGCGCAGGCGACATCGAGATCCTCGTCATGGGCATCCGCCCGAAGGTGGACCTGAAAAAATCGCGCCGGTCCCGGCTGAGCGGGACCGGCGGGCAGGATAACCTACAAGTCAGAGACCGAGCGAGGCCTTGTACAGCTTGATCTGCTGCTCGCGGCCGATCGAATCGGTGATCTTCTCCCAGGCGGCGGCGATGTTGTCGGCACCGGTCTGGGCGTCGACCTGGCCGGCGAACACCTTGGCCAGCTCATCCTCGGCGACGCTGTAATACTGGAAGATGCCGGGGATGCGCGGCTCGATCGCGGCGTTGGGATGATTGTAGGAGTTGGACTGCGAGGCGAGGTAGCCCGAGATGAACGCCTCGTCGTAGCCCGCCTCGGTCCATTCCTGGATGTTGAAGTGGCTCTTGCGGTAGGGCTGGAAGCCCGACGGGTAGGCCGAGGTCCACAGCGACAGGTCCTTGCCGCCCAGATGCGCCGCAGCGCTCCAGGCCGCCTTGTGCTTCTTGCTGTCGCTGTCGACCCTGGCCATCACGTAGATGCCCCAGCCAATATAGGCCATGTTCGGCGCGTAGTTCGGCCCGCTGGGCAGCTTGTCCCACTGGCCGGTCTTGTTGTTGTAGACGTCGTCCGAGCCCGGGAGGATGTCGAAGCCGCAGACCTCGCCGATCACCGAGGAATCGCTGGTCCGGGCGTTGGAGCCGATGTCGCCCCACCAGGAGATCATCGAGCCGGTGCCGAACAGGAACTGCTGGAAGCCGGTGGTGTTCGGGTCGGCGTTGAGCTGGTCGGCCGGCTGGTAGGGCAGTGAGTCCACCACGTCCTGGATGGTGCGCACCCAGGCCGAATTGTTGATGCGCGGCTTCATCGTGTCGATGTCGAACAGCCAGGCCTTGTCGTCCGGATGCTTGGCATAGGCGGTGGCGCGGCTCGCCAGGAAATAGAAGCCGAAGCCGCCCCAGGGCTTGAGCGGGTCAAGATAGCCATAGGCGTCCTGGCCGGCGACCTGCTTGCCCTTGAGGAACTTCGTGGCCGCCTTCACCTGCTGCCAGGTCTTCGGCACGCCCCACTCGCCCTCGCCGCCCTCGGCCTTCCACGCCTCGGCCAGTTCCGGATCGCTGAAAACGTCGGTCCGGTAGTTGAAGTTGTGGCAGTCGCCGTCGATCGAGATCCGGTAGGTCTTGCCGTCCCAGGTGCCGACCGGCGCCTTCAGGTAGTCGACATAGTCGTCCATGTCGATCTGGGCCTTGACCCAGTCCGGCATCTCGGAGGCCAGGCCCTTGCCGCAGACATCGCCCTCGAAGGGTGCCCCCATCTCCAGGATGTCAAAGTCGACCGTGCCGGTCGCGATCGCCTGCTGCAGGCGCGGGTTGTAGTCAGCCTGGGCCAGGTCGATCCAGGTGATCTTCGCCCCGGTATAGGTTTCCCACGGCTTGAGGAAGCCGCGGAACAGCAGGTTGTGCAGGTTCTGGTTGTTCAGCCCCATGAAGGTCAGCTCGACCCCGGCAAACTCGCCTTCCTGCACGTTCTGCTTGGTGGCACCCAGGCAGAGTTCGCCGACCTGCTGCCAATCGGCATCGCCCGGCGAGCCGGCCCCTACACCCGGGATCTGCAGGATCTGGGCACGGATGCCCTCCTGTGCCACAGCCGTCCGGGACAGCGCGGCCAGCCCGCCGCCCATGCCCAGCGCCATGCCGAACCCGGCGGCACCCTGCAGGAGCCGCCGCCGGTCGACGCTCAGAATGTCCAGCCGATCGTTCGACCACTTCGCCATCGTCGATACCCTCCCCGTCCTGGCAACAGTCGGGGATCTCGCGGCCATGTGCTGCGGCGGCCAGTTCGTCTGCGCTTCATCCCCGCCACCGAGACTTCCTCCGGATCCATGGATATGTCGAGGCGAAACACGCGGCCGGCATCCCTCCGGGCGCCATGGGCAATTTCTGCGCAGTCGCCTAGACTGCCGGCCATGCCGGGGCCGGTGATGGACCGGGCGCATTCGGGGACGATCAGAATCATTCCGAGGCCAAAGAACCAGGAAAGCCCGCTGCTGGCCGCCGGTGAGCGCAGCTTCCGACTGCTCATTGAGGCAGTGTCCGATCACGTCATCCATCTGCTCGACCCGGAGGGGCGGATCATCACCTGGAATCCCGGCGGGGAGCGGCTCACGGGCTATTCGGCCGGGGAGGTGACCGGCCAGAACTTCGCCCGCTTCTTCACGCTGGAGGACCAGGCCGCCGGGAGGCCCGGCCAGGCGCTGGCGGCCGCCGCTGCGGCCGGCCGGTTCGAGGACGAGGGCTGGTGGGTGCGCAAGGACGGCAGCCGGTTCTGGGCGATGAACGTACTCGACGCGATCCGAGACGAGGATGGCCAGCTGGTCGGCTTTGCCGGGATCACCCGGGACTTCACCGAGCGCAAGCTCGCCGAAGATGCCCTTCGGGCCAGCGAGCGGCAGTTCCGCCGCCTGGTCCAGGGGGTCACCGACTATGCCATCTTCATGCTCGACCCGGACGGCTACATCACGAGCTGGAACAGCGGTGCAGCGCTGCTGAAGGGCTATGCTGCCGACGAGATCATCGGCCAGCACTTCTCCCGCTTCTATACCGAGGAGGACCGCAGGGCCGACCAGCCGGCCAGGGCACTCGCGGCCGCGCGCGACCAAGGCCGCTTCGAGAAGGAAGGCTGGCGGGTGCGCAAGGACGGCAGCCGGTTCTTCGCCAGCGTCGTGATCGACCCGATCCGCGAGAACGGCATGCTGGTCGGCTTTGCCAAGGTCACCCGCGACATCACCGAGCGGCGCCAAGCGCAGCAGGCGCTGGAGGAGGCACGCGAGCAGCTGTTCCAGGCGCAGAAGATGGAGGCGATCGGCCAGCTCACCGGCGGAGTCGCCCACGACTTCAACAACCTGCTCCAGGCGGTCTCGGGCTGCCTGCAGATGGTCGAGCGCCGTAGTGACGACCCACGGGTCCGCGAGATCCTGGTCGCCGGGCAGCAGGCGATCGACCGGGGTGCCCGGCTCACCCAGCAGCTCCTGGCGTTTGCCCGCCGCCAGCCGCTGCATCCCGAGCGGATCGACATCGGCACGACGCTGGCGGCCACCTCCGAGCTCCTGGCCCGCTCGCTGCGTGCCGACATCCGCCTGGAGATCGACCTCGAGCCGGGGCTTTGGCCGATCGAGGCCGATCCTACCCAGTTCGAGCTGGCGCTGCTGAACCTCGCGGTCAACGCGCGCGACGCCATGCCGGACGGCGGGCAGTTCACGATCGTAGGGCAGAACCTGTCGTTGGCTCCCGGCCAGGACCCGGACGGGCTGACCGGCGACTTCGTCCGCCTGCGCGTGATCGATACCGGCACGGGCATGCCGGCGGAGGTCGCGGCGCGCGCGTGCGAGCCATTCTTCACGACCAAGGAGGTCGGCAAGGGGTCCGGACTGGGGCTGAGCCAGGTCTACGGCTTCGTCCGGCAGTCCGGCGGTGCCGTCCGCATCGAGACCCGGCTGGGTGCCGGCACCACGATCGTCCTGGTCCTGCCGCGGCGACAGGGCTGAGCCCGTCCGTTGCGGCCTCCGGCCAGGGAACGGCCGCCGCATCCTGATCGCGCTGTCCAGGCTCGGGCGACCGCTGGCTACTTCAGGGACAGGCCGAAGTCGCGCATGGCGATCACGTAGTCCAGCTTCCACGGCCCCTTGCCGCTCAAATTGCCGCCCTGCTGGATCGAGAGGAAGATGCCGGTGATCTTCTGGTCGGGGCTGGTGCGCGGCAAGAGCGGGTAGGGTTCGGCGCGGCCGTCATGGTTGGAGTCGAAAGTGAAGCTGTTCTCGCGGCCGTAGGTCTTGAGCAGGGCATTGTCGCTGAGACGGTACAGCCAGACCTTGCTGGAGGCGCCGGACTTCAGGTTGTTCAGCGTCTCGTAGCGTGTGTTGAGGACCAGCTCGTGCTCCAGCCTGTACCAGACCCCACGCTTGATCACCTCGCTCCAGCCGTTCGGGTCGACCGCGCGCATCTGGGTCAGGTACTCGTTGTTGGTGGCGCTGCCGTCCCCGGCGCAGTCGTAGCGGAACATGTCGTTCTTGAACTGGTTCATCACCCGCACCACCGCGGCCGTGGGCGAACCGCCGGCATCGGTGAAGCCCAGCCTGGTCGAGAACACCCGGCCGTCGTTGATCAGCCGGTTCCTGCCCTGGCACAAATGGTCCGGGGGTGCCGCTGTCTTCGCTTGCGCGATGGCGAGGCCCGGCAGCTTGCCGTCCAGGCCGTTGAAGTCGAAATTGCTGGAGAACATCACGTCGTAGACGATGCAGGCCCGCTCCCCCGCACCCTTCGAGCTCTTGGGGTCCAGGATCGCCCAGGTGCCGTGGTGGCCGAGCGAGGAGACATTGATCTTGCCGCTCGGGATGCCCAGGCAGATCGCGGGGTCCTTACCGTCCACCACGCACTCGGAGAGGTTCTTGCGCCCCCTGCTTGGCTGCGAGCCCCCAGCTGTTGGCCGCGCCTGAAGGCCAAGCAGGGGCGCAGCTTCCTGCCATAGCTGGTAGAGGTGCTCTTGCCGAAGATGTGGGTAAAGTGCCTGTCGAACTCGGCCTGGTGAATGACCGCACCCTTGCCGTCGCGGGCATAATCCAGCGAGACGATGTTGCCGGAGGTGTGCCGCTTGGCGGTCGGCAGGTGGGACTGGACGGAGGCGAGGCTCGGCGAGCGGGCCTCCCAGTACTTCTGGCCCGAACCATAGGCGCCGCCGCAGAAGCTGGCAGGCGGGGCGGCGGTGGCCATGGTCGCCTGGAGAAACAGTCCACCCGCAGCAGCAATCGCCGGCGCGATCAGTCGGCGCAAGAACATGCTTCGGCCTCCGAACTCAAAAAAAATTCGGAGACCGCTGACCGTTGATCAGCCGGCTCCCCGGGAACATCCCGGAAAACTTGCTAGTGATCATTCGAATTACGTTCATGTTAAACGCTGGCCGACAAGGGAACTTGTGCAGAAATGCACATGATGTCCGACCGACTTTCTGGGTATTTCCCTGAGGCGGCGGAATATTCCTTTTGCTCCAGCCGGCATCCGGCCAGCTGGCTCAGCGGAGATCGCGCGCGGGGTCCGGCCACATCCGCCCGGCATCCGCGCGGGCATAGAGCAGGTCGATGATCGCATCGATCGCCGGGTCCACGCTGCGCGGATAGTCGGTGCGGATCCGCGTCCGCTCGCGGTCGATCCCGTTCGCCTTCCACACCGCACCCTCGGCCGCGACGTTCTGCATGAAGCCCTGCAGGCGGTCGCAGGCCTTGGCGAGCTTGGCCTCCGGCGTTTCTCCCGCCTCGAACTCGCGCCACAGCCCGTCCACCCGGGCGGCGAGATCGTCCGGCAGGGTGCCGAACAGCGCGGCCGCGGCGGCCTCCTCCCGCTCGGCCTGACCCGCCACGCCGGCCTGATCGTAGGCATAGGTGTCCCCTGCCAGGATCTCCACGAGGTCGTGGACGGCGACCAGCGCCAGGGTCCGGCCGAGGTCGACGGCAAAGCCCAGCTCCCGCTCAAGCAGGACGGCCATGAGCGCCATGTGCCAGCAATGCTCGGCCACCGTCTCGCGCCGGCCAGTACGGGGCACGATCCCCATCCGCTCCACCGTCTTCAGCCGGTCGGCGAGCAGCAGGAAATCGACGATCGCCGCGAGACGATCGCTTCCCGCCGCGCTAGGTTCCGCCCGCATTCGCGCTCTCCTTCCGTGAACCGGTGAACGGCATAGGTGCAGATGGAACTGGCAAGCAACGTCCTGCCCGGCGAGGGACGGCCCCTGGTGGTGCTGCACGGCCTGCTCGGCAGCGGCCGCAACTGGCTGGGTCCGGCCCGCCGGCTGAACGAGAGTGGCCGGCCGGTGGTGCTGGCCGACCTGCGCAGCCACGGCCAGAGCCCCTGGGCCAGACCCATGAGCTACGACGCCATGGCCGACGACGTGGCCCGGCTGATCGCCGGCCTGGACAGCGAGGCGGTCGACCTGCTCGGCCACAGCATGGGCGGCAAGGTCGCGATGAACCTGGCGCTGCGCCGGCCCGACCGGGTCGCCCGGCTGGTGCTGGTCGACATCGCCCCCATCGCCTACCGCCACCGCTCGTTCACCGACTATCTGCTCGCGATGCGCGCCCTCGACCTCGCCCAGGTGCAGCGCCGCGGCGACGCCGACCGGCTGATGGAGCCGGCCGTGCCCGACGTCGCCATGCGCTCCTTCCTCCTGCAGAACCTGGAAAGCGACGGCGGGGGCGGGTTCCACTGGCGGGTCGATGTCGACCTGCTGCTGGCAGCCCTGCCGGACCTGGTCGGCTGGACCGACCCGCCTGGCACCCCGCCGTTCACCGGCCCGGCCCTGGCGCTGCGCGGCGCCCTTTCGCCCTATGTCGACGAGGTGGGCGAGGCGGCACTGCGCCGCCTGTTCCCGGCGGTCGAGATCGAGTCCCTGCCCGAGGCCGGGCACTGGCCCCATGTGGAGGCGGCAGAGCCCTTCCTCTCGGCCCTCCAGGCCTTCCTGGTCCGCCCTGACGGCCGGCCGGCCACGTGACGGTGCCACGGATGGGCCGTTGATCCGCCACGGCGGGCTGGTCGAGCGCGCGGCACCGGTCCTGTTCCTGCTCCTGTGGAGCGGCGGCTACATCGCCGGCCGGCTGGGCCTGGCCCATGCCACCCCGATCGCGATGGTGGCGATCCGCTTCGTGCTGGCAGCCGTGATCTTCACCCTGATCGCACTGGTACTGCGCGCGCACTGGCCGCGCGGCACCCAGTTGTTCTGGGTGGCGCTGGTCGGCCTGCTCAACCTGGGCGTCCACTTCGTCCTGGTCTACCTGGCGTTCGCCAGCGGGGTCGGGGCCGGAACCGCGGCGCTCATCAACGCGCTCCAGCCGGTCATCACCGCCTGCATCGCCATGCCGCTCCTGGGCGAGCGGGTCCGGCCCTGGCAGTGGCTGGGCCTGGTGCTCGGCTTGGTGGGCGTGACGCTGGTGATCTGGAACAAGCTGGCGCTGGGCCTGGGCACGCCGGGCGGCATCGCCCTGGTCTTTGCCGCCATGCTGGCGCTGACCGGCGGGGTCCTCCTGCAGAAGCGGTTCTGCCCGAGCTTCGACCTGTGGGCCGGCGGCACCGTCCAGTATCTGGCGGCCGCCGCGTTCAGCGTCGCCGCGGCCTTCATCGCCGAGACGCCGAGCGTGACGCTGGCGCCCGGCTTCCTGGGCGTGATGGCCTATCTGGTGCTCGCCAATTCCGTGGTGGCGGTGACCCTGCTCAACCTGATGATCCACCGTGGCGAGGCGGCCCGGGTAACCAGCCTGCTCTACCTGGTGCCGGGCTTGGCGGCCCTGCTCGCCTGGCTGATCCTAGGCGAGACCTTCTCGCTCCTGGCAATGCTAGGCTTGGTCGCCGCCGGGGCCGGCGTGTGGCTGGTCCTGGCCGGCGGCAGCATCCGTCGGTCCTGAGCCGGTCATTCCCGAATGGCGGACGGACGGAGCACGGCCGCCTTCCGCAACGTCGCCCCGATGGAACCCGGCGCTTGCTGGCGGCCACAGTTCAGCTAGGCTCGTCCGAGATGGGGGCCAAGTCGGCAGGTCGGCCCCCCGGAATACTGGGAGGCTCTTGATCATGGAACTGCTGCTGGATACCGGCTCGCTGCGCGAACGCATCGAGACCCTGCCGGTCGAGAGCTTCGCTGAGGGCGAGACGATACTCGTGGCAGGCACCAGCACGGGCAAGCTGTTCATCCTGGTTTCCGGCACGGCCCAGGTCACCAAGCAGGACGTCCCGATCTGCCAGCTGGCCGAGCCCGGCACGGTGCTGGGCGAGATCTCGGCACTGCTCGGCCAGCCGCACACCGCCGACGTCACGGCCGTCACCGCCTGCAGCTTCCGCGTCGCCGACGCCGCAGGCTTCCTGCGCTGCGACCCGGTGGCCGCCCTGTTCGTAGCGACGGTCATGGCCAAACGGCTCGCCACGGCAAACGAGGCGATGGTCGAGCTGCGTCACGGGCTGGCAGAGGAGAAGCCGCGCGGCGTCATCGGCCGGGCGCTGGACCGGCTGGGCAAGGCGCTGGCGCCGGACGTCGACCCGGAGCTGGCCCGCTACATGTATGCCGGGTGGATGTAAGAGTAGGTGCCGGGCCTTGACCGGCGACGTGAGGATCGGCTTCCTGGTTCGGCAGGCCGGAGGCCCTTTTCCAGGATGAAGGGGAAGGTCACCGGCGGAGCGCTGCCTGCCGGTCGACCCGGAGGCTGCCCGGTACATAATCTGGGCGGTCCCGCCCGGCACGGCGGCGGGATGCCGAGGTCCCGCATTGGCATCCTCGGCTTATGCCTGCTCGATCCCGTGCTGCTTTCGCCGCCCGGTCCCAAGGCGCGGCGGCCTTGGCCGGTAGCGCGCGCCAGCCTGCGCACGGATGATACCGCGTGCGCTTGTTCTCGCCAGCCACGAGATTTTCCTAATATCTGTTCATCTTAAATGCGCCAAGCGAACCGGATGCCCGGATTTGCGAAACCCTTCGCTGTCGTTCCGCAGAACCGGCCTAATTCATCTACCTGGATACTAGAAAAATCTCTTTCAGGTAGCAGGAACTCACGCTGGCACGCGTCGAAAGTTCAAGATTAAATGCATGCAATATGGGAACTTTCTCTGGTGGTTTCCGGAAGGAATCGTATAACTGCGAGTAATCCGGCGTTCTTAAGAGGGTCGCAGCTGATAAGCATGGAGTTATCCATACGCATGGACGAGGCCATGGTTGTTCCATCAGCGCAGACAACAGAGACAGCGCCGACTACTTCCTCATCAATCCATTGAGGTGTCCATGGTTCGCGTCCGAGGCGCGGCAGTTCTTGCCGCGGCTGTG
>NZ_WUJP01000453.1 GCF_009806515.1 Geminicoccus flavidas
TGACCGGGCGCAGCTCGGCCAGCTCGCGGGAGAGCTGGACGATGTCCTGGCGGCCGGGCTCGGCCAGGAGCGCTTCCAGCTCCTCCTTGCGGGCGAGGATCGGGTCGAGGTCGAGCTTGGCTGCCATGCTGGTCGGGTTGGCCGGTCGCGTGGGTGGCGGAGACGGGTTCCTGTCGACGAGCGGCCTCTTTCGGTCAAGTCGGCAGGCTGGCCTCGCGGCCCGCCTCGTCGGCCTCGCTGAGCAGGCGGCTCGCCGCAAGTTCACCTTCCCGCTCCAGGATCGGGTAGGCGACCGACACGATATGGGCATGGATGCGCTTGAGGTCGCGCATCACGTCGAGATGCAGGCTCGAGCTGTCCCGCGTGTCGACCCGCCCGGTCATCAGCCGGGCCAGGTGGCTGTCGGTGTAGCGGCGCTCCAGCTCGCGCATCTTGGCCTTGGCGGCGAACAGCCGGCGCGCATCCGCCAGGTCCGAGGTCAGGAACACGGCGAAGGCCAGCTCCAGGTCGCGCAGGATCTCGGCGTGGAAGGCCTCGATCTCCGCCATGCCGTCGGGAGAGAACTGCAGTTGCTGACGGATCTTCTTGGCGGCGAGTTCCATCAGGTTCTTGTCGACGATGTCGCCCATATGCTCGAGATTGGTGACGAAGGTCAGGATCTCGA
>NZ_WUJP01000454.1 GCF_009806515.1 Geminicoccus flavidas
TCTGCCGCCGGCCTTCCCTGCGGTCGAGCTCCCGCTGGGCCAGTTCGGTCAGGTAGTGCTTGATCGATTCGTGCAGCCGGTCGACCACGTCGTCCTGGTCGCGGACCTGCTTGAGCAGCCGGGCATCGTCGGTGCGCAGCACCGTCATCACCTCCCGCAGCATCGACTGGATCACCTCGCCCACCCGGAGCGTCTCGCGCACGGCCGAGGCCAGCGCCACCGACGGCGTGTCCAGTGCGTCCTGCTCGAGGAAGCGGGGTGCGGCCGGGTCGGTGCCCGCCGGGTCGTCCGGCATCAGCCAGACCAGCAGGCGGTCGAACGGGCCGGTGAGCGGCAGGAAGATCAGGGCCAGAAGCAGGTTGAAGGCGATATGGGCGCCGACCGTGAGCAGGCCCGGCGGGAGGGCCCCCTCCAGCAGCGGCAGGAGCTGCGGGACGAACGGCAAGAGCACCACCGCTGTGCCGGCGCGCTTGAGGAGGTTGCCCATCGGGGCGCGGCGGCCTGCGGCCGGTGCCTGCGCGGTCATGACCGCGGCCACGATCCCGGCACCGGCATTGGCGCCCAGCACCAGGGCCAGGGCCAGCGGCGGCGCCACGACGCCGGAGGCGGCCAGCGACGCGATCAGGAGCACGATCGCCAGGCTGGAATGGAGCAGCCAGGTGAGCAGGGCCGCCAGCAGGAAGCCCACGAGCGGCGTGTCGCCAAGCGCGCCCATGAGCTCGATCATCACCGGCGACGTGCCGAGCGGCTCGGCCGCCTGCACGATCTGCTGGAGCGACAGGAGCACCAGGCCCAGTCCGATCCCGACCCTCGCCAGGCTGCGGGCCTTGCCGTTCTCGGTGCCGAGGAACACGGCCACGCCCAGCAGGAGGAACAGGGAGCCCAGCCAGGCAATGCGGAAGGACAGGAGCAGGGCGATCAGCGCGGTGCCGACGTCGGCACCCAGCATCACCGCGAGTGCCGGGCCGGTCTCCATCAGCCCGCGCGCGGCGAAGGACGAAACCAACACGGAGGTGGCGGTCGAGGACTGCAGGAGCATGGTGACGCCGAGGCCAGCCGCGAACGCGGCCAGACGGTTGCGCACGGAGCGGCCGAGGAAATGGCGCAGGCCGGCGCCGAATGCC
>NZ_WUJP01000455.1 GCF_009806515.1 Geminicoccus flavidas
CGGCTCATGCCGGTGCGCACCATGCGCACTCCCCAGAGCAGCAGGGCCACCGCGCCCAGGAGGTGCAGAAGAATCTCGGTACCGTTCAACGCGCTGGCGACCTCGTCAGGGAGACCGCCAACGTCATCGCATCGTCACCAACTTGTCAAACAAGCGATGCTACGCGCCCCGGTTGAGCTCATCCAGGAGTACCTCGCGTGCTACGGCATGCTCGGCGCCGGTGGACAGGTCGCGCAGCTTGACCACGCCGGCAGCCAGCTCGTCGTCGCCCAGGAATAGTGCCAGCCGGGCATCCAGCCGGTCCGCCCGCTTCATCCGCTGCGCCGGCTTGCCGCGGAAGGCCAGCTCGACATGCTGGCCGGCACGGCGTAGCTCCTGGGCGAGCTGCCAGGCCGCCCGCTCGGCCGCGGCCCCGATCGGCACGATCGCGACCGGGCGGATCGCCGGCGGCAGTGCCTCGATCAGCGCTGCCAGCCGCTCCACCCCGGCGGCCCAGCCTACGCCCGGCACGTCCGGCCCGCCCATGCTGCGGATCAGCCCGTCATAGCGCCCGCCGCCCAGCACGGTGCCCTGGGCGCCCAGATGGGTGGTCACGAACTCGAAGGCGGTGTGGGTGTAGTAGTCGAGTCCGCGGACCAGGCGCGGATCCAGGACATAGGCGATGCCGAGCGCGTCCAGACCGTCGGTCACGGTCTTGAAGAAGTCCCTCGACGCCTGGTTCAGGCTCTCGCCCATGAGCGGCGCGTCGGCCACCAGCTCCCGATCGCCCGGGTCCTTGCTGTCCAGGATGCGCAGCGGGTTCTTGTGCAGCCGGTTGCGGCTGTCCTCGGACAGCTTCGCTTCGTGGCTGGAGAAGTAGGCGACCAGCCGGTCACGATAGGCGGCTCGGCTTTCCGGATCGCCCAGACTGTTCAGCTGGAGCACGGTCTTGTCCAGCACTCCCAGTTCGTCCAGCACATGGGCGCCAAGGGCGATGACCTCGGCATCCGCCAGCGCCTCGGGTGCACCCAGCACCTCGATGCCGATCTGGTGGAACTGACGCATCCGCCCCTTCTGCGGCCGCTCGTAGCGGAACATCGGCCCATGGTAGAACAGCTTGACCGGCAGGGACTGCTGCAGCCCGTTGGTGACGAAGGCGCGGGCCACGCCGGCAGTGTTCTCCGGCCGGAGCGTCAGCTGCTCGCCACCCCGGTCGGTGAAGGTGTACATCTCCTTGGTCACCACGTCGGAGGTGTCGCCCAGCGTGCGCTGGAACACCTCGGTGAATTCGAAGATCGGCGTCTCGATCTCGCGATAGCCGTAGCGCGAAGCCAGGCGGCGCGCCGTCTCGTGGACATGGCTGTGGCGCCGCATGTCCTCGCCCAGAAGGTCATGGGTACCGCGGACGGGGCGCAGCTCGCTCATCGCTGTCTCGAACTCTCGGCTGGATCGGAAAAGTAAAGGTCAGGCCGCCTCGCGCCGGCCGTAGCGGCGCTCGACATAGGCCTCGACGATCTCCTGGAACTCTTCGGCGATGGTGGGGCCGCGCAGCGTATGGCGCTTCTCGCCGTCGATGAAGACCGGGGCTGCCGGGTTCTCGCCCGAGCCCGGCAGCGAGATGCCGATATCGGCATGCTTGCTCTCGCCGGGTCCGTTCACGATGCAGCCCATCACCGCGACCTTCATGGTCTCCACCCCAGGGTGGGTGGCCTTCCAGCGCGGCATCTGCGCGTCCAGCCAGGTCTGGATCGATAGGGCCAGCTCCTGGAACAGGGTGGAGGTGGTCCGCCCGCAGCCCGGGCAGGCGGTGACGGCCGGGGCGAACTGGCGCAGGTCGAGGGCCTGCAGCACCTCCTTGCAGGTCTCGACCTCGCGCGTGCGGCTCTCGTCCGGCCGCGGGGTCAAGGAAACGCGGATCGTGTCTCCGATCCCCTCGGTCAGCAACAGGGACAGAGCCGAGGCCGAGGCCACGATGCCCTTGGTGCCCATCCCGGCCTCGGTCAGCCCCAGATGCAGCGCATAGTTCGAGCGCCGCGCCAGCTCACGGTAGACCGCCACCAGATCGTGGACCCGGCTGAGCTTGGTGGAGATGATGATCCGGTCAGCCCGCAGGCCCAGCGCCTCGGCCCGCTCCGCGGACTGCAGCGCCGAAATCACCATCGCCTCGCGCATCACGTCGTCGGCCGGACGCGGATCCGGGCGGCTGGCATTGGCGTCCATCAGGCCGGTCGCCAGGTCCTGGTCGAGCGAGCCCCAGTTGACGCCGATCCGCACGGGCTTGCCGTAGCACAGCGCCGCCTCGATCATCTGCTCAAACTGGACGTCGCGCTTCTTGCCGAAGCCGACATTGCCCGGGTTGATCCGGTACTTGGCCAGCGCCTGCGCCATCTCCGGATGCTGGGCCAGCAGCTTGTGGCCGTTGAAGTGGAAGTCGCCGACGATCGGCGTCTCCCAGCCCAGCAGGCGCAGCCGCTCGACGATGACCGGCACCGCCCTGGCCGCGGCGTCGTCGTTGACCGTCACCCGCACGATCTCCGAGCCGGCCTTGGCCAACTCGATCACCTGGCGCGTGGTGGCGTCCACGTCGCCCGTATCGGTGTTGGTCATCGACTGCACGACGATGGGCGCGTCACCGCCAACGACGATGCCGCCCACGTCCACCGCATGGGTGCGATGCCGAACGATCTGGCGAAGTGCCACCATGAGCGGTCAACCAGTCCCGACTGTCCTAGGCGCGCGGGATAGCCCAGCCGGGCATCCCGTGTCACCAGCAACCACGCCGGACCTGCCATGCGCTGCCGGCACCGCGGCACCTGGCGGGCCGCTTGTCAGTAGAGGATGGACGGGAACCAGGCGCCTCGGGGCTCGCGGTACTCGCCCCGGCTCATCAGCACCATCGGTTTGACGGGTCGCAGGCCGGCCGCCAAGCACCAGCGGAACAGGCCCGCCTGCCGGATCGGCAGCAGCAGCGCGACCGGCTCCTGGACGGAGCAGGCAGCCCCGGCGAGAAGGGCGGCCATGTCCTCCTCGGTCTCGGCCACGCCGTGGTTGGCGAGCCAGACCGTCACCGCGGCAGCGTATGCCACCACGCGGCCGTCACGGCACGCGACCCGGGCCAGCCCCCTGCCAACCGCCTCGCGCAGCTCGTTGGCCCGGGAGTGACCGTGCACCCGCTCATGGAGCGCAGCGCTGGCGGCGAGGTCCTCCTCCCGCAGCGGCCGGACGTCCCATCCGGCCGAGACCGCGCACGAGGGCCGCCCGGCCAGGACGACCAGCGGCTCCCTGGCCTCGAAGCCGAGCCCGGCATAAAGGGCGAGCGAGCCGAGGTTGAATGCCTCCTGGGCCAGCCGCACCCCGGGCGCATCGGCCGCACGCTCCAGCACGGCCACCATGAGCTGCCGGCCCACACCCCTCCCCTGGGCCGCCGGGTCGACGACGATCGGGCCGACCGCACGGATCGGGTCACGCTCGCTCAGGAAGTTGAAGCCCAGGACGCAGCCATCCTGGCCCACCGCCACGACGCCGAAGACAGTGGGATGCTCGAGGAAGCCCTGCACACGCGCAATGGCGGCCTCGACGGACGGGTAATTGGGCGGGAAACCGTGCCGCTCGTTGAGCGCCTTGAACCCTTCGTAGCAGATCCGCCCGCACGCCCGGGCGTCGGCTGCGGTCGCCGGGCGCACCACGACCTCCGTCAAGGTCGACTTCCATCGGCGCTCATCGTGCGCCTCCCTTCTTCCGGCTCACGCCCCGGCGCAAACCGTATTCCGCCACCAGGAACTCCAGGGGAGCGCGCTGTGCAATGTCATACTTTAAGCGGAAGTGACGCCGCCTCGGGCCGCTCCTGTCAAGCGTCGCACGGGCGCCTGCCCAAGAACCACCGGAGGAACATCGACACCCTGCCCTGGCTAGGCCGGATCAGCACGCATGGCACGACCTGCCTGGACGCACCGTCGCACTTCTGCCGCTGGGCCAGAATCGGCTGTGAGGGTTGACCATTGCCCTGCCCCTGGCGGAGCAAGGGGCGGCTCCGCCCTGCCTCGGGCCGCTCGCGCCTCGCTTGGGAGCAAGCTGCATCTGCGCTGCGGTCGCCCGGACCCGCCGATGGCGTTCGTTCCGACGCTGGGCCAGCCCCACCCGCAATCCACCTGCCACGAGCCGACAGGCACGCATGCCGCGAGACGCCCCGGCTGCGGTCAGCCGAAGCTCCGGCTCCCGGTGATCATGGCAACAGGAGTCGCACGGGCCGGCCTGTGCCGAACCATCTCCCAGGCTCAACATCGGCGCTGGCACCCCGCCGCTCCCGACCGAGAAGGTCGCCCGGCTGATGGGCTGGGCGCCATACCGGGAGCGGAACATCGTCGGCGCTCGAAGGAGTACCAGCGGGTCGCCACCCGCTACGACAAGCGTGCGGCCAGCTAGCTCGCCTTTGTCCAGCTCGCCGCCAGCCGGATGGGACGTTCGAAACAGCCCTTAATGGGCGGGCGTGAGCCGAGCCTTGAGGGCGGCCGGGTCGAGCGGCACGTCGCGCAGGACGGCACCGCGGGCCCCCAGCGGCGCCAGTTCCGCGCCGTCCACCATCACCTGCAGCCCGCCGGCATTGCCGGTCCACAGCGCCAGATCGGCCCGCTCGGGCAGGAGGAAGCGTTCGCCGGCCTCCATCAGGCGGCTGCGCGAGAAGGACCGGTCGGCCGACCGTACCTGGATCCAGGCGGGCTCGGTTGCCACCAGCACCACGCGCGCCTCCCCGGCGACCGCGGCACCCACACCGGGGCTGGGCCGGCCTTCGTCCGCCGCGATGGCTTCAACGGCTTCCGCCGCCTCGCCGATCCCGGCGGGTGAAGCCGCCACAGACAGAGCCACCGCGGGCTGCGGCGCATCGGCCGTCACGCCCACATCGGGCGCCGGCGCTGTGCTGGCGGGCACGGGTGCCGCGGCCACCACCGCCAGCACCTCGGCCACGGAAGGCAGGTCCTGGACGGCCGGGGCCGGCGCTGCGGCGAGCGCCCGTTCCGGCACGGCCAGACCCATGGGATCCGGCCGCAGCGGCACTGGTGGCGGCTGCCGCACGGCAGGCGGGGGATCGGGCGGCGGCAGGTAGGGTGCCTCGGCGACCACTTCCGGCGGTGCCTCGACGCCCAGGCCCAGATAGGACCAGCCGCCATAGCCGGCGCCGGCCAGCACGAGGAGGGCCAGCGCCACGACCATGGTCGGCCGGCGTTCCTCGGCGGTGGGGACGCGGAAGGCCGGCGCTGCGGGCGCGGTCGGAGCAGCCGGCACCGCACCGGCGGCCTTCAGCCGCCGCACGAGCTTCTGGCCGTCCAGCCCCAGATGCTCGGCATAGCTGCGCAGGAAGCCGTGGGCATAGGGGATGCCGGGCAGCCGGGTATGATCGCCCTGCTCCAGCGCCAGGAGATAGGCGGGCTTGATCCGCAGGAGATCGGCCACGTCGTAGAGGTCTTCGCCACGCTGCTCGCGCAGAGCGCGAAGCTCCCGGCCGATCGACAGGGCAGCCGCCTCGCCGGGCGGGCCGGTTCGCAGATGGGCGGAGGTGGATCCTGGGGCCATGGGTCGGGGTCGACCTCGGTCGCGCTGGAGGGGGTAGCTCTCCAGTAGAGATAGCAGAAAACCCCGAACGGCCCAAAGAAGCAGCTGATCCGGAAACTGGCACCAAATACGCTTCAGGGGCGATAGACACCCGGCGGCAACACTATCTGATGGTCCAGTGCGTAGGCCTGCAGTCGCCCGCGCAGCGAATGGTCGGAAAGTTCCAGCAGCGTCATCAGATAGTCGTGCAGCGGCCCGATCGCGACCGAGCGGAGCATCGCCTTGACTGGCGCAAGGTCTGCGGCGGTGACCGACAGATGGCGCACGCCCAGGCCGATCAGCGCCATCGCCTCGAGCGGCCGGCTGGCCATCTCGCCGCAAACCGACAGGCGCACGCCCGCCGCCCGGCAGCGCTCCACCAGGTCGTGAATGAAGCTCAGGAGGCCGGGCGACAGCACGTCGTAGCGGTCACTCAACTGGGGGTTGCCACGGTCGCAGGCGTACAGGAACTGGAACAGGTCGTTGCTGCCGAGCGACACGAAGTCGACCCGGCGCAGGATCGCCGGGAGCTGCCAGAACAATGCCGGCACCTCCATCATCACCCCGACCTCGAGCCGCTCGGGCCGCGGCAGCCCATCCCGGTCCAGCCGGTCGAGTTCGCGGTCGACCAGGGCGCGCGCCGCCTCGAACTCGGCCACCTCGGTGACCATCGGGAACATCACGCAGAGCGGCCGGCCGTTGGCGGCGCGCAGCAGTGCCCGCAACTGCTCGCGCAGCACGATCGGGCGGTCCAGCATCATCCGGATCGCCCGCCAGCCCATGGCCGGGTTCTCCTCGGCTGGCGTGCGCCAGTAGGGGAGCTGCTTGTCGCTGCCGACGTCCAGGGTGCGGAACAGGATCGGCAGGTCGCCGGCCTTCTCCATGATCGAGCGGTAATAGTCGGTCTGCGCCGGGAGATCCGGATAGCGACTCCGGTTCATGAAGGTGAGCTCGGTCCGGAACAGGCCGATACCGTCGGCACCGCTCTCGTCGAGATGGGCCAGGTCGATCAGGAACGCTGCGTTCAGTGACAGGCCGATCGGCACTCCGTCCAGGGTCACCGACGGCAGGCTGCGCTGAGTTTCCAGTATCCGGCGCCGTTCCTGCCGGATCATGATCGAGCTGAGGAAGGCCTGCTCGACATCCTCGGTCGGCCGCAGGAACAGGTGGCCATGGTCGCCGTCGATCGCGAGCAGGTCGCCCGGATCGGCCGCCGCCATCGCCCCGTCGACCCGGCCGAGCATTGGGATGTCCAGCGCGCGTGCCACGATGGTGACGTGCGCGGTGCGCGAGCCCTCCTCCAGCACGATGCCCTTGATCCTGCTGCGGTCGTACTCGATCAGGTCGGCTGCCGAGAGATTGCGCGCGATCAGGATCGTCTCAGCGGGCAGGTCGGACGGATCGTGATGGAGGGCTTGCCCGGTGAGCTGCCGGAGCAGCCGGTTGGCGAGATCGTCCAGATCCTGCAGCCGCTCCCTGATATAGGGGTCGGCCACGTGACCCAGCTTCAGCCGGGTCTCCTCCTGCACCCGCCGCACCGCCGCCTCGGCCGACAGCCCGGTCTCGACCGTCTCGCGGATCCGGCGCACCCAGCCAGGGTCGTGGGCGAACATCCGCAGCGCCTCGAACACGTCGCGATGCTCGCCGGGCCCCAGGTCCGGCCGCTCGACCAGCTCGTCCATGGACGCGCGGAACCGTGCCACCGCCAGGTCCAGCCGATTCAGCTCGGTGCCGACATTCTCGGCGATCAGCCGGTTGATGACGATCTGCGGCTCGTGCAGCCAGGCTCGGCCGATTGCGACCCCCTCGACCAGCCGGGTACCCTCCAGCCGGTAGGATTCCCGCCTGAGGCCGGCGATGTAGCCATAGACCTTGGGGTCGGCGAGCCCGCCCGAGGCGAACATCTCGGCCAGCACCGTGCCGATAACCTCGAGCGCCTCGACCTCGTCGTCGGAATAATGCCGGGGTGCCCGGTTCTGGACGGTAAGGACGCCCGTCACCCGGCCCGAGCGCAGGAGCGGCACGCCCAGGAAGGAGTGGTAGATCTCCTCGCCGGTTTCCGGGAAATAGCGGAAGTTCGGGTGCGACTGGGCGTCCGCGGTATTGACCACCTGCCCGGTCGCGGCGATCGAGCCGACTAGGCCCTCGCCCACTCGCATCCGTACGCGGTGGACCGCACCGGGCGCCAAGCCCTCGGTGGCGAACAGCTCCAGGAGGTCGCCGGCGCGCTGGGCATAGACCGAGCAGACTTCCGCCACCATGTCGGTGGCGATCATGCGTACCACCCGGTCCAGGCGCTCCTGCGGCTCCAGCGGGATGGCCGCGACCTCGATCAGCCGGCGCAGGAGCCGCCGCGAGCCCGCCATTTGGTCGTAGTTGCGCGGCTTGTCACCCGCAGGGGGTTCGACCGCCCCGTGCCGCGGGGCCAAGGCGCTACTCCGCGGCCGCGGGCAAGGCACCCGCCGGCGCGCGACGGGCCAGCGCCGCCTCGGTCTGCGCCACCAGTTCCGCCAGTATGTCCGCGACCGGCTCGACCGCCTTGACGAAGCCGACGCTCTGGCCGGCCATCAGCGAACCCTGCTCGACATCGCCCTCGACCACCGCCCGGCGCAGGGCACCTGCCCAGAAGCGCTCGATCTGGAGAGAGGCCTCCTCGAAGCTGGTCTCGCCGCGCCGGTAGCGGCCGATCACCTCCACCTGCGTCTCGGCGAACCGCTCGGTCCCGGTGTTCACCAGGCCGCGGACCGGGATCACCTTGAACTGCGGGTCGATCTGCACCGAGGTCACCGCATCGCGGGCGCTGGCCCGCACGAAGGCCTGCTTGAAGGCGGGATGGGCGATGGATTCCGCCGCAGCGGCAAAGCGGGTACCCATCTGCACGCCCGCAGCCCCCATGCACAGATAGGCGGCGATCATCTCACCATGCCCGATCCCGCCGGCCACGAACACCGGCACGTCGGCGACGAACGGCAGGATCTCCTGTGCCAGCACGGAGGTCGAGACCGGGCCGACATGGCCACCCGCCTCGCTGCCCTCGATCACCAGGGCATCGGCGCCGGAGCGGACCAGCTTCTTGGCGAGCGCCAGGGTAGGGGCGAAGCAGATGAGCTTGGCACCACCCTGCCGGATCGCCTGGATCGTGTCCTTGTGCGGCAGCCCGCCGGCCAGGACGATGTGCGAGACCTTGCGGTCCAGGCAGACCTGGACGAGCTGCGCCAGGTCCGGGTGCATCACGATCAGGTTGACCCCGAACGGTGCGTCGGACAGGGCCTGGACCGCCTGGATCTCCTCGTCCAGCCGGTCCGGGGTCATTGCCCCACAGGCCAGGACCCCGAAGGCGCCGGCCCGGCCCAGCGCCGTCACCAGGTTGCGCTCGCTCACCCAGGTCATGGCGCCGCCGAGGAACGCCAGTTCACAGCCCAGGAACCGGCGCCCCCGGACGGAGGCGGCTGCCAGCAGCGGATGGGAAGGGAGCATGGTCACTGTTATCCGGCATCCAGGCCATAGGCAGAATGGAGCGAGCGGATGGCAAGTTCCATGTAGTCGGCGCCGATCAGCACGCTGACCTTGATCTCGGAGGTCGAGATCGCCTGGATGTTGATGCCGCGCTCAGCCAGCGTGCGGAACATGGTGTGGGCGACGCCGGCATGG
>NZ_WUJP01000456.1 GCF_009806515.1 Geminicoccus flavidas
CCGGACCTTTTCCGGCCAGCGGTCCAGCTTCTCCAGGCTCTTCAACAGGTCATCTGCATAGTCGGTGATCTTGAAGAACCACTGGTTCAGCTTGCGCCGCTCGACTGGGGCGCCGGAGCGCCAGCCCTTGCCGTCGATCACCTGCTCGTTGGCGAGCACCGTGTTGTCGACTGGGTCCCAGTTGACCCAGCTCTCCTTGCGATAGACCAGGCCCGCCTCGAGGAAGTCGAGGAACATCGCCTGCTCGTGCTTGTAGTATTCGGGCGAGCAGGTCGCGATCTCGCGGGACCAGTCGATCGACAGGCCCATCGTCTTGAGCTGCGCCCGCATCTCTACGATGTTGGCATAGGTCCACTTGGCCGGGTGGATGCCGCGCTTGATCGCAGCGCCCTCGGCGGGCAGGCCGAACGCGTCCCAGCCCATCGGGTGCAGCACGTTGAAGCCCTGGGCTCGCTTGTAGCGCGCGATCAGGTCACCCAGCGCATAGTTGCGGACGTGGCCCATATGGATGCGCCCCGACGGATAGGGGAACATTTCCATGGCGAAGTACTTGGGCTTGGTCTTGTCGACCCGCGCCTCGAACAGGCGGCGTTCTTCCCAGATCCGCTGCCATTTCTGTTCAGCGGCACGCAACGCATATCGGGACATGGCGGAATTCGGTCCGGTCCAGGCGAGAAGAAGGGAAAAGTTGTGCCGGTCAGTCGGTGGCGGCAGCGGCGATCCGGAGCTCGCGCGCGCGGGTGAGGATCCGGTCCTCCAGCGCCAGCGCGGTCTGCGGATCGACCGGGGCATCCAGCCAGTCGCCGCTCTCCGAGCGGGTCTGCCGCCAGACCGACACCTTGACCCCGTCCGCGCGCAGCGACTGGTCGCGCACCAGCACCTGCAGCTTGAAGCGCTCGTTCGGCGTCTCCACCGGCTGGAACCAGTCGGTGGTGATCAGCCCGCCGAACGGGTCGGCATTGGCGACCGGCATGAAGTCGATCGTGTCGAGCGAGGCGCGCCAGAGATAGCTGTTCACCCCGACCCCGCCCGACTCCTCCTGCCGGGCCTTGGCCTCCCGCGAGCGGGAACCGTAGAGAGTCAGCCCGTCTGAGCCGAAGATCGTGCCGGTCTGCTGGCGGCGCCGGGCCTGGTCTGTGTCCCACACGCCGGCTTCCGACTGGGTGACCGGCGGCGTCACTTCTTCGCTGCAGCCGGCGAGTGCGGCCACGACTAGGATGCTGGTGAGTGTTCTGCGCACGATGCGAGCCCGGGTCCGCCAAAGATTGGAGGGTCGTCCCTATACCCTCTCCGCGGCGCGACCATAGCACGGCGCAGGCGTTCCGCCAGTCCGGGCACGCCCTGAGTGCAAAACGGTGGCAGGACGCTCAGAAGCTCAAACGGATGCCGAACCGGCCAGCGGCGTCGCCGTCGGGCCGACTCTCGCTGCGGCCGGTGAAGGCGAGGTCGCCCTCCAGGGTCAGCCAGGACCAGGCGGCGAGATCGGTGCTGAGCAGCATGGTCGAGCGGGTGTCGCCCACCGGGGTCTCGGTCTCCGCCAGCGCCAGCCGTGCCTCGACCGCGCCATAGGCGACCCCGGCCCCGACCAGCTCGGTCTGGAACCGCCCCTCGCCCAACTGCTGCATGGTGCTGTTGAAGGTCCAGTCGTTCCAGACAACCGCGCCGCCCAGCACGAAGCCCTGGTCATCGCCACCGGCGAGCGAAGTCGCCGCACGCGGCTGCGGGGCGACGTCGAGCGGCGCTGCCGTCAGATCGAAGCGCAGGCGGTCCGTGGCGCTGCCTCTGGGCGTGAAGCCGAAGCTCATCGTGCCGGGACGTTCGCCATCGGCGGCAGGCTCGCCTGACTGGCCGACATAGCCACCGGCGACCAGATCTGCCGCTGCCGCGACCTGGCTCATCCC
Source organism: Geminicoccus flavidas (assembly GCF_009806515.1). Taxonomy (GTDB): domain Bacteria; phylum Pseudomonadota; class Alphaproteobacteria; order Geminicoccales; family Geminicoccaceae; genus Geminicoccus; species Geminicoccus flavidus. The sequence goes on from NZ_WUJP01000456.1 coordinate 1,902, forward strand.
AATCAAACCGACGATGCTGGCCGCCAGCAACCGCCACATCCCAGGCCACTCCCGCAGGTCCGCCCGGCGATCCGGGCAACATCATCCACATCTACGCCGCGCACGCCATTCTGCCAGGGCGCCGGGCACAGTGCGAGGAGGAAAAGAAAAAACTGCGGCGGGGCATCCCCCGCCGCAGCATCCCAGCAGATCTGCGCCCCTTTCGGGGACCGGATCAGAACTGGATGTCGACCGCCACCAGACCGGCGAAGTTCTCGTCCGAACCCGGCAGATCGGTGTCGTACAGACCGATGTCGGTCAGGAGCGAGACGCCCGGCATGATGCCCATCGTGCCCGAGAGGACGATGGCGGTCGGGGTGCTGTCGCCCGGGGTACCGCCGAGGAGCGGATCGACGTTACCGTCGGCCTGCGAGTACTCGAGGCTCAGCTTGGCCGGGCCGAAGGAGCCGCCGATACCGACGTTCCACCAATCGACATCGGCCAGATCGCCGCCGTTGTGACCATAGGCACCGGCAACGTTGAAGCCGAACAGGCCAAACGACAGACCACCGCTGATACCGTTGAGGTCCTCGTCATCCGGGCCGAACTTCGCGGTCGACGCGGTCACGCCGGCCAGGATGTCGACACCGGCGAAGGCGCCCCTGTAGGTGACAGCGCCTTCGACGTGCTGACGGCCGCCCAGGTCACTGTCGTCGTTCTGGTTGACCAGACCACCGGCATCGTCATCCGGAGCGAACGACACGCCAGCCTGGAACCCCGCGATCTCAGGCGTGTAGTACACGATCTTGGTCGAGGCGCCCGAGAGCGGCACGACATAGGTGTACACCGCGTTATCGAACGCCGGGTTGAAGTCACCGTCGATACCGGAGGTACCGGCAGCGATCACGCTCGAGAAGACCTTCGAGTTATCGGCCGGGCCGACCTCGTTACCGAGACGCACTTCACCCCAGCCGCCGCGGATGAACAGCCAGCTGCGGTCGACCAGGTTGTTGTCGGAGCCACGACCGTTGTCGAGGCGCAGACGCCACCGACCACCGTACTCCATCAGGCTGCCGTCGTCCTTGCCACGGACGTCAATGAAGAAACGGTTGTTGGTGTACATCCCGTAGCCGGGATCGCTTCCGCTGATCGAGTCGTTCTCGCCGAACAGCACGCCCGCCCGCAACTGACCGGACAGGGTGATGTCGAGCGCGCCGCCCGGCATCACCTCGGCCGCGTTGGCGGCCCCGGCAGCCGCGACAACGCCTGAGGCCACGCCGGCCAACAGGAGGGTCTTGATCCTCATATCTATCCTTCCTTCTCGAACTAGCGCGACCTTCTGAACCGGACCGGAGGTTCCGAACGAGATCCTATCCGATAAACCAGGTGACCTTCACGGCCCAGTCGCCGAGGGAGTAGTTGCCCACCACGCCTGCACGCCTCAACTCGTTTCGCTGCTTCCATTGGGCGTAGACGGAGCCCTGCGACATTAGTGCAACATGCCTTCTTGCCGCCGGCACAACACTCAAAGTAGATCCTGCGCCGGTTTCTCGCCCGCATACAGAAATCGGAAGACCTGAATGCAACACTCTCTACGAAGTCACGACGACTGATCTCGCAATGGAAACCCATCTATCCGGATAGAGTAATAACCCGTAAAATTTTATCCGTATTTTTTTCGTTCTTGATCGATCTCTTCACGTTGGGCCGCCAGCAGACCACTGTCGGCCGGCATCTCGACCGGCAGCCCACTTGGCGAGACGGATCCAGCCGCCATGCACGCCAGCAGTGCAAGAACGAGGTCCGGGCGGGCCGGCTCTGGCGGATGCCAGGAGGCCAGCCGCTTGCGTCCGCACGCGGTTTGGTGGATCAGCCGGGGGGAGGCAGATGCCCGTCATCCTCCAACCACGAGCATGCGAGCCAATGGACGTCGAGCAGGAGATCGCCTCGGC
>NZ_WUJP01000457.1 GCF_009806515.1 Geminicoccus flavidas
TGCGACAACGGGTCACCATGGCCGCGGAGCGCGCCGGCCGCGAACCAGGCTTGGTGACGCTGGTGGCGGTGAGCAAGCTGCAGCCGGCTCCGCGGGTCCAGGCGGCACTCGCGGCCGGGCAGCGTGTGTTCGGCGAGAACTACGTGCAGGAGGCGCGCAGCCGCTGGACGCCGCTGCGCGAGGCCCATCGGGACCTGGAGCTCCACCTGATCGGGCCGCTGCAGACCAACAAGACCGCCGATGCGGTGGCGCTGTTCGACGTGATCCAGACGCTGGACCGCCCGAAGCTGGCGCGCTCCCTCGCCAAGGAGCGCGACCGGCAGGGCCGCCTGCCCAGGCTCTACGTCCAGGTCAACACCGGCGAGGAGCCGCAGAAGGGCGGCGTCCTGCCGGATGGGCTCGACGAGCTGCTGCATCTGTGCCGGGACGAGCTGGGCTTGGCGATCGAGGGGCTGATGGCGATCCCGCCCGAGGGGGAGGACATCGCCCCGCACACGGCCCTCCTGGCCAAGCTCGCCAAGCGCCATGGCCTGGCCGGCGTGTCGATCGGCATGAGCGCCGATTACGAAGAGGCGATCCGCTTCGGCGCCACCACCGTGCGGGTCGGCTCCAAGATCTTCGGCGAACGGCCGCCCAGGCCCGCGCCCGGCGGCTGACGCTCAGGCCAGCGGCAGCTCCTGATAATGCTCGCGGGCCTCGGCATAGGGTCCGCGGCGTTTGGGCATCGCCAGCACCCGGACCACCTTGATGTCCCGCCCCTGCGGCAGGGTCAGCACCATGCCGGTGCGCACTTGAAGATGAGCCTTGGTCACGACCCGCTCGTCGACACGGACGCGGCCGCCTTCGACGAGCTTCTGGGCATCCGTGCGGGTCTTGCAGAACCGCGTGTGCCAGAGCCAGGTGTCCAGTCTCAGCGCTTCGTCGTGCAAGTTGCCTCCTTTTCACCGGCCCTCAACCGGCTTTCCTGGTCCCTCAACTGCTTCCGGCGACCAGCGTGCGCAGCACCGCGAACGGTGAATCGCTGCGCCCTGCCCGTGCCGCGCGCTTGCGCTCGACCGGATCCGGCCGGCGCCGCTTGCGCATGCGCACGAGCCTGCGCGCCTCGCCCTCGACCACACAGGCAAAGCCCAGCCCCGCCGACACCGCGACCAGCTCATCGAGCTTCAGCCCGGCCGCGGCCGCGAGGTCGCCCGGCAGGTCGAACAGCCGGCTTTCCCGTGCCCGTGCCCGCAACTGCGCGGCCAGCCGCTCGGTGACGTCCAGCCGGAGCGCCAGCGTGCCGAACCGGGCAAACCCCAACGCCGCCAGGGTGGAAGCGGGCAGATCCGGCACGTCCCGCCAAGTGGTCGCCCCCTCGGGCGGCAGCGGGCAGTCCTGCCCGGTCCAGACCCGGATCAGCAGCGCGATCACCCGCCGCGCGCGCGGCCGCATCAACTCAGGGAGGAATAGCCATTCCACGCCCAGCCGCACGCCCAGCCGGGCCAACGCCTTGCGGTCGGCCTCGCCCAGCGGGGTGGACACGCTCTCGATCCGTTCCACCCGGATCGCGCCCAGGGCCTCGGCCAGCGCATAGGCGACGCCGCGCACGGCACCGCTCTGCCCGGCATCGTCGCTGGCCGCAGCCAGCCGCCCGATCCGGCCGATGCCCCGCGCGATCCAGCTCTGCAGCCGCCGGCCGAGATCGTCCGCCACCCGCTCGCGCAGCTCGCCGCGCAATTCGTCGCTGATCTTGGGCCGCACGAGCGGCTGGAGCGGCGTGCGCCCGGGTGCGAGCCGGCCGACCACCGCGCCCTGCCAGCGCACCGCGCCGTCGGGGTCGAAGCACACCTCGTCCTCGGGTGCTTCAAGTATCTGGGCGACCCGCCGCTCCAGGGCCGGGCGCAGGGCCCGGCGCGCGGCAGCACTCAACGCCTTGCGGGCCAGATCGGCCTCGCCGGGCAGGAGGGTGAAGTCCAGCCCCTCGATGGTCCCGACCGGATGGCCGTCCACCGCGAGCGAGCCGTCCGCCTCCACCGTCGCCGGCAGGTCGTCATGCTCGCGCAAGGAACGCAGCAGGGCAGTCGTGCGCTTGTCGACGAAGCGCTGCATCAGCCGCTCGTGCAGGGCGTCCGACAGCCGGTCCTCCACGGCCCGGGCTCGCTCCTGCCAGTGCGCCGCGTCCTGGAACCAGTCCTTGCGGTGCGAGAGATAGGTCCAGGTCCGGATATGGGCGAGCCGGCCCATCAGCGTGTCGATGTCGCCGTCCATCCGGTCGATATGGTCGATGGTCCGCGCCACCCAGTCGGCCGGGATCACCCCTTCGGGTCCGGTCAGGTGGCGGTAGATCGTGCTGAGCAGATGCAGGTGGCTCTCGGCCAGGGTCTTGGAGAAGTCCGGGGTCTGGCAGACGCTCCACAGGAGCCGTACCCGCTCCGGGCGGTCGGCGATCTGGCGGATCTCCTCGCGCGCCGCCAGCATGTGCAGGGAACGGTCGTCCAGCGCGTCGCGCACCTTCCACAGCGCGTCGCGCGCGGCACGGTCGGGCCCGGCGTCCAGCGAGCGCAGCAGGCCCTGCAGGCTGCGAAAGTCCAGGGCGGAGTTGCGCCAGCGCAGATGCTTGAGCGGCGGGAAGCTGTGGCTCTCGACCGCCTCCACGATCCGCTCGTCCAGCTCGCCCACCCCGTTGGTGGTGCCGAACGTGCCGTTCGCCATGTGCCGGCCGGCCCGTCCAGCGATCTGCGCCACCTCCGTGGCAGCCAGCTTGCGCCGCTCGCGCCCATCGAACTTGTGCAGGGCGGCGAAGGCCACATGGGTCAGGTCCATGTTCAGGCCCATGCCGATCGCATCGGTCGCGACTAGGTAGTCGACCTCGCCCGCCTGGTACATGGCGACCTGGGCGTTGCGGGTACGGGGGCTCAGCGACCCCATCACGATCGCGGCCCCGCCGCGCTGGCGCCGGATCACCTCGCCCAGCGCATAGACGTCGGCTGCCGTGAACGCGACGATCGCCGAGCGGCGCGGCAGCCGGTGCAGCTTGCTCTCGCCGGCATAGGTCAGGGTGGACATGCGCGGCCGGGCGATCAACACCGCCTCGGGTACCAGCTGGCGGATCAGCGGCTTGATCGTGTCCGAGCCCAGGAAGATCGTCTCGTCCAGGCCGCGAGCGTTCAGGAGCCGGTCGGTGAAGACGTGGCCGCGCTCCCAGTCGGCGCAGAGCTGGATCTCGTCGACGGCGAGGCAGGCAACCGGCCGGTCCATCGGCATCGCCTCGACCGTGGCGACCACGTAGGGCGCCTTGTCGCTGCCGATCTTCTCCTCGCCAGTGACCAGTTGCGCCGAGTCCGGACCGCGCTCCTTGACGATCCGGTCGTAGATCTCGCGGGCGAGCAGCCGCAGGGGCAGGCCGATCATGCCGGAACGGTGCGCCAGAAGACGCTCGATCGCGAAGTGCGTCTTTCCGGTGTTGGTCGGTCCAAGGACCGCCAAGATGCGCGAGTCGGTAATGCGCATCGAGCTCATGACAGAGAAGATTCCGTTGCCGGCGTCCGATTGCAAGGGGGGCTTCTGCCGCTCCTGCATTCCGGCCCGCAGATGCGCACGCAGGAGTGACAGGTCCGTGGCACCCTGCACCCGCCCCGCCACCGGTTCACACCCATATTACCGGGAAGCGGAGGCGCTGGCCGATGCCGCTCGGTTCAACGAAGTGCCGGACCTGCAGGCCATCCGATCGTGGCTGCGGCGCGCTATGACCGACCCTGCGGCTATGGCCGCCGAGGTCTCCACGGCCGGTGTGATCTTGCGCAATACCGTCACCCGACCCAGATGGCTCGGCACGGATCAACCACCCGAACCAACTGAACCATAAGGCGATGAGCGAGACGATGCAGCCGTTCGAGGCCGATGTCGGCCGTGTCCTCGATCTCGTGATCAACTCCCTCTACAAGGATCGCGAGATCTTCCTGCGGGAGCTGATCTCCAACGCGTCGGATGCGTGCGACAAGCTGCGCTACGAGAGCCTGAGCCGGCCGGAGCTGCTGGGCACCGACCCGGATCTCGAGATCACCATCCTGGCCGATGCCAAGAACGGTCTGCTGACGGTCGCCGACAACGGCATCGGCATGACCCGCGAGGAGCTGGCCGAGAATCTCGGCACCATCGCCCGCTCGGGCACCGCGCGCTTCGCCGAGATGCTGACCGGGGATGCCAAGAAGGACGTCGACCTGATCGGCCGATTCGGCGTGGGCTTCTATTCGGTGTTCATGGTGGCGGACAAGGCGGTGGTGATCTCGCGCCGAGCCGGCGAGAGCACCGCCTGGAGCTGGGCATCCGACGGCCGCAGCGGCTTTGCCATCGAGGAGCTGCCGACCGATTCGTTCAAGCGCGGCACGGCGATCACCCTGCACCTCAAGGACGACGCCAAGGAGTTCCTGGACGAGTGGACGCTGCGCCGGATCGTGCGCACCCATTCCGACCATATCGCCCTGCCGATCCGGCTGCGGCTGATCAAGGCCGACCAGGAGGGCGACGAGCCCTCCGCCCCTGAGCAGATCAACGAAGGCTCGGCCTTGTGGACTCGGCCCAAGTCCGAGATCACCGACGAGCAGTACAAGGAATTCTACCACCACGTCGCCCACGCCTTCGACGAGCCGTTCGCCAGGGTCCACTTCAACGCCGAGGGCCTGCTCGAATACACGGCACTGCTGTTCGTGCCGACCGCGCGGCCCTTCGACCTCTACGACCCGCGCCGCGCCCACGGGGTGAAGCTCTACGTCAAGCGAGTGTTCATCACGAGCAGCCTGGAGAACCTGCTGCCGCGCTACCTGCGCTTCGTGTCGGGCATCATCGACAGCCAGGACCTGCCGCTGAATGTCAGCCGCGAGACCCTGCAGCAGGGCAGCGTCGTGCCGAAGATGCGCAAGGCGATCGTCAAGCGGATCCTGGACGAGCTGAAGAACAAGGCCCAGGCGGAGAAGCAGGAGGCGAAGGACAAGTATCTGGCCTTCTGGAGCGACTTCGGCGCGGTGCTGAAGGAGGGGCTGTACGAGGATAGCGAGAACCGCGAGCGGATCATGGAGCTGGCGCGCTTCCGCTCCACGCACTCCGCGGATGGCTGGGTGTCGCTCGCCGACTATGTCGGCCGAATGAAGCCCGGCCAGGAGGCGATCTACGTGATCTCGGGCGAGAGCCACGCCGCCCTGCGCAACAGCCCGCAACTGGAAGAGGCGCGCGCCAAGGGCGTGGAGGTGCTGCTGCTGGACGACCAGGTCGACCCGTTCTGGCTGGAGCAGGTGACCGAGCATGCCGGCAAGCCGATCCGGTCGCTGGCCAAGGGCGACGTGGACCTCTCCAAGATCAAGAAGGACGCGTCTGAGGCGGACAAGCCCGAGGAGCCGGCCGCCGAGGAAGGCGATCTCGGCCGGCTGATCGCCAAGCTCAAGCTGGCGCTGGGCGACCAGGTGGCGGACGTGCGGGAAAGCAAGCGGCTGCGCCAGAGTGCGGTGTGCTTGGTGGCGGGCGACCATGCGATGGACATGCGCCTGGAGCGGTTCCTCAAGAGCCACAACCAGCTGGACACGCTGGCCAAGCGGATCCTGGAGGTGAACCCGCGCCACGACCTGGTCCGCCGCCTAGCCACGCTCGCCAAGGACGACACGCCGGACTTCCCGGAGCTGGCCGCCCTGCTGCTCGACCAGGCCCGGATCGTCGAAGGCGAGCCCCTGCCCGATCCGGCCGCGTTCGGCCGGCGCATGTCGACCTTCGTGGCGCGCGGCATCGGCGCCTGAACCGGGGCCTGAAGCCGGCCGGTGCCGTCCCGGCGTTGGTCCGAGGCGGCACCGGCCCTATATGTTCCGTCGAGGCGGCCGTGGACGTGGCCGCGGTGCCCGGGCCGAGACGGAGGTGGACGATGCGGGGCTGGCGGACGGCAGCGCTTGCGGCAATCGTGATGGCGGCTGCGGGCGGGGCGCTGGCTGCGCCGGTGGCGCCCGATGCCTTCAGGATGCGGACGTTCTCCGATCTCGTTGCGGTCTGCGGCGCCGATTCCGAGGACGCGGCCCAGTTCTGCCGCGGCTGGCTGGTCGGCAACGGCAGCCTCTATGCCACCTTGCTGCGAGCCGGCGCCATCCAGCCCTGGGCCTGCGCCGACCCGGTGCCGAGCCTGGACGACATCCGCCGCGCGATCGTCGCCTGGGGCGAGACCAATCCGCAGACCGGCAGCGAGAGCGCGGTGGACGGGTTCTGGCGGGCTGCCGCGTCGATCTGGCCGTGCAAGCAATGACGGGAGAGCAACGGGACATGAGCAGGATGAAGCGGCTGGGCGGCGTGGCGCTGCTGATCGCGAGCCTCGGCGTGGCGGGCTGTGCGGTCGACCGGCAGACCGGGCGCAGCACGGCGGTGGGTGCCGCCACCGGGGCGGCCGCGGGCGGCGTGGTCGGCCTATTCGGTGGCAACTGGCTGAGCCGGGTCGGGATCGGTGCCGCCGCGGGTGCCGCGTCGGGCTTCGTCTACGACCAGATCCAGAAGAACTACTGAGCAAGCGGCGCGCGGCCAGGATGAGCCGCCGTGTCGTAAGTGAGATGTGGGCGGTCCCGCACTGACCGCCGGCGGGCTTCGCCTTTACCGCGCGAGCCCCCATCCTGTATGGAGGCCGCCGCTCACGTGAGCTGGATGCAGGCGCATCCGGCCAGGTCGGTCGTCGCCGGGGCAGCCCGGGCCCGTGTTGCCCGGCTCCGGCCAACGGGAGTTCGAGACGAGATGGCTACTGCCCTCAAAGACATCCGCAACCTGCTGAAGGACCCCTCGCTCTTCAAGGAGCAGGCCTATATCGGCGGCGAGTGGGTGGGCGCCGACAGCGGCAAGACGATCGACGTGACCGACCCCGCCACCGGCGAGCGGCTGGGCTCCATCCCGGACATGGGTGAGGCCGAGACCCGGCGCGCCATCGAGGCGGCCGACCAGGCGTTCAAGTCCTGGAAGCAGAAGACCGGCAAGGAGCGCGCCGCGATCCTGCGCAAGTGGTTCGACCTCTTGATCGCGAACCAGGAAGACCTCGCGATCATCATGACCCGCGAGCAGGGCAAGTCGCTCACCGAGAGCCGCGGCGAGGTCGTCTATGGCGCCTCGTTCATCGAGTGGTTCGCCGAGGAGGCCAAGCGCATCTACGGTGACATCGTCCCTCAGACGGTGGCGTCCCGCCGCATCCTGGTGATGAAGCAGCCGGTCGGCGTGTGCGGCATGATCACGCCCTGGAACTTCCCGAACGCAATGATCACCCGCAAGTCCGCACCTGGCCTGGCGGTCGGCTGCACCGTGGTGATCAAGCCCGCGACCTACACCCCCTATTCCGCCCTGGCGCTGGCCGAACTGGCCGAGCGCGCCGGCTTCCCGCCGGGCGTGTTCAACATCGTGACCGGCTCGGCGCGCAAGATCGCGGGCGAGCTCACCGAGAACAAGAAGGTCCGCAAGATCTCCTTCACCGGCTCCACCGAAGTCGGCAAGGTCCTGCTCAAGCAGTGCGCCGACACGGTGAAGAAGGTCAGCATGGAGCTGGGCGGCCACGCGCCGTTCATCGTGTTCGACGATGCCGATGTCGATGCTGCCGTCCAGGGTGCCATCGCCTGCAAGTTCCGCAACTCCGGCCAGACCTGCGTCTGCACCAACCGGATCTATGTCCAGGCCGGCATCTATGACGAGTTTGCCAGGAAGTTTGCGGAAGCCGCGGGTGCGCTGAAGGTCGGCAACGGCATGGAGGCAGGCACCCAGATGGGCCCGCTGATCGAGCCGGCCGCGGTCGAGAAGGCCGCCGAGCACGTCAAGGACGCGGTCGCTAAGGGCGCGTCCATCCTGACCGGCGGCGATCGCCACCAGCTGGGCGGGCTGTTCTTCCAGCCGACCGTGCTCTCCGCCTGCAACATGGACATGCAGATCGCGCGGGAGGAGACGTTCGGCCCGGTCGCCCCCCTGTTCCGCTTCGAGACGGAGGAGGAGGTGATCGCGCTGGCCAACGACAGCGACTATGGCCTGGCCGGCTACTTCTATGCCCGCGACCTCGGCCGGGTGTTCCGGGTCGCCGAGGCGCTGGAGGTCGGCCTGCTCGGCGTCAACGACGGTGTCATCGCCAACGAGGTGTCGCCGTTCGGCGGGGTGAAGCAGTCCGGGCTCGGCCGCGAGGGCAGCAAGTACGGCGTCGATGACTACCTGGAGCTGAAGTACGTCAGCCTGGGCGGCATCGGCGTCGCTCCGTAACCGTCCCGTCCACCAAGCGAGGCCTGAAGGCGTGAGCCAGCTCGACCTGTTCGTGATCGGCGGTGGGTCGGGCGGCGTCGCCTGCGCCCGCCGCGCCGCCTCCCACGGCGCCAAGGTGGCGCTCGCCGAGGATTCGCGCCTGGGCGGCACCTGCGTGATCCGCGGCTGCGTGCCGAAGAAGCTCATGCATTACGGCGCGAGCGTGCCGCACGAGCTGGCGGTGGCCCGGGACATGGGCTGGTCGTTCGGCGAAGTGAAGCACGACTTCCGCGGCTTCCTCGAAGCGCGCAACGGCGAGATCGCCAGGCTCGAGGCGATCTATCGCGGCATGCTGGAAGGTGCGGGCGTGGCGGTGGTCAAGAGCCGCGCCAAGATCGCCTGCCGCCAGGGCGACGGCTTCGTGGTCGATGCCGGCGGCGAGCTGTTCCACGCCAGGCGGGTCCTGATCGCCACCGGCGCCGCCCCGTTCTTCCCCGACGTCCCGGGTATCGAGCACGTCGTCACCTCCGACCAGGTGCTGGAGGACGTCTACGACCTGCCGGCACGGGTGGCGGTGATCGGGGCCGGCTATATCGGCGTGGAGCTGGCCTGCATCTTCCAGGGCTTCGGGGCGAAGACCAGCCTGGTCCTGCGCGGCGACCAGCCGCTGCGCGGCTTCGACGAGGACCTGCGCCGCCATCTCACCGACCAGATGGCCGCCGGCGGGCTGGAGATCCTGAGTCGCAGCGTGGTGAAACGCATCGAGCGCACGGCCAGCGGCCTGCGTCTCCACGGTGTCGAGCCGGCGCTGGAAGCCGACCTCGTGATCTACGCCACCGGACGCCGGCCGATCCCCAAGACGCACGACATCGGCCTGGAGGCGCTGGAGGTGCGGATGGACCATGAGGGCGCCATCCTGGTCGACGACACCTACCGGAGCAGCGTGGACGGCCTCTATGCGGTCGGCGACTGCTCGAACCATGCCGGCCACGGCGTGGACAGCGGCCAGTTCGACCTGACGCCGGTGGCGATCGCCGAGGGCCGCGCCATCGCCGAGCGGCTGTTCAACGACCGCGTCATGCCCGTGCGCTACGACACGCTGGCCACTGCGATCTTCTCTTCCCCCGAGGCGGCGACCTGTGGCCTGTCCGAAGTCCGTGCCCATGCCGAGGGCTACGACGTCGAGATCTTCAAGGCCAATTTCCGGCCGATGCGCACCACGATGGGCCAGCACGCGCACCGGATCTTCATGAAGCTGGTGGTCGACCGGAAGACCGACCGGGTGCTGGGCTGCCACATGGTCGGGCCCGAAGCCGGCGAGATCATCCAGGGCTTCGCCACCGCCATGACCGCCGGCGCCACTAAGGCCGATTTCGACGATACCATCGCGGTCCACCCGACCGCCGCGGAAGAGTTCGTCACCATGTACCAGCCGTTCAAAGGCTAGCTATACTGGCGGGGGAAGGAGAAACGGACATGGTCGCGAGCTGGAACCCTTCGACTTGGCGAGCGAAGGTCGCGCAGCAGATGCCGAGCTTCCCGGACCAGGCGGTGCTGGCCGAGGTCGAGCAGCAGCTGGCAGGCTATCCGCCGCTGGTGTTCGCCGGCGAGGCGCGCGAGCTGACCCAGAAGCTGGGCGACGTCGCCGAAGGCCGGGCCTTCCTCCTGCAAGGCGGCGACTGCGCCGAGGCGTTCGCCGACTTCACCGCCGACAAGATCCGCGACACGCTGCGGGTGATCCTGCAGATGGCCGTGGTGCTGACCTTCGGCTCGGGCATGCCGGTGGTGAAGCTCGGCCGGATCGCCGGCCAGTTCGCCAAGCCGCGCTCCGCCCCGGACGAGACGGTCGAGGGCGTGACGCTGCCCGCCTATCGCGGCGACATCGTCAATGGCCTGGCCTTCGAGGCCGGGCAGCGGGCACCCGATCCGCGGCGCCAGCTCCAGGCCTATTCCCAGGCAGCGGCGACGCTCAACCTGCTGCGCGCCTTCACCCAGGGCGGCTATGCCTCGCTCGACCGGGTGCAGGCCTGGAACCTGGGCTTCGTCGCCAACAGTCCGGAAGGCGAGCGCTACCGGGACATGGCCGACCGGATCACCGAATCGCTGGCGTTCATGCGCGCCTGCGGGATCACGGATGCCAACAACCCCGAGATCCTGCGCACCAGCTTCTACACCAGTCACGAGGCGCTGCTGCTGGGCTTCGAGCAGGCGATGACGCGCGTGGATAGCACCAGCGGCCGCTGGTACGACACGTCCGCCCACCTGCTCTGGATCGGCGACCGCACCCGCCAGCTCGACGGCGCTCATGTCGAGTTCTGCCGCGGGATCGCCAACCCGCTGGGCCTGAAATGCGGCCCGACCATGACGGCTGAAGACCTGCTGCGGCTGTGCGACCTCCTGAACCCGGACAACCGGCCCGGCCGGCTGACCTTGATCGCCCGGATGGGCCACGAGAAGGTCGAGCGCCACCTGCCGCCCTTGATCCGCGCGATCGAGCGGGAAGGCCGCAAGGTGGTCTGGGCCTGCGATCCCATGCACGGCAACACGATCAAGGCCGGCAGCGGCTACAAGACCCGGCCGTTCGACCGGATCCTGTCCGAGGTGCGCAGCTTCTTCGCGATCCACAAGGCGGAAGGCACCCATGCCGGCGGCGTCCATCTGGAGATGACCGGCCAGGACGTCACCGAGTGCCTGGGTGGTGCCCAGGCGATCACCGAGGCCGGCCTGTCGGACCGCTACCACACCTATTGCGATCCACGCCTGAACGCCCAGCAGTCGCTGGAGCTGGCCTTCCTGATGGCGCGGGCGCTCAAGGAGGAGCGCGAGCTCGTCCGGGTCGCGAGCTGAACCCGACCAAAAGCTCCTGCCGCCAGCCCCAGCTCCTGCCGGGCCTCCACGGGATCCTCGCATGTCGTCTCGCCCTACCACCCTCGTCGGGGCCGGCTATGGCCCCACCAACGGCGACATCGCCCGGTTCGCCGACAAGTATTTCGTGCGCACCAAGGAAGTGGTGGAGCGGTACGGCGACGTCCGCGTCACCTATGCGGTATTCATGCGCCGCCCGGTCCTGTTCGCGCCGCGCCTGGCGCTGGACTGGCTGACCCGGATCATGGCCGAGCGCGGGATCGCGATCGAGCTCGACCTGCGCTTCAAGGAAGGCGACTGGGTCGGTGCCGGCGAACCGATGCTCTATCTGACCGGGCCGTTCGCCGGGCTGGTCGACCTGGAGACCATCCTGCTGCAGCGGCTGGGCCCCTGCTGCGTGGCGGCGTTCAACGCCTACAACATGTGCACCGACCTACCCAAGGTCGGCTTCCTCGCCATGGACGCCCGGCACTGCGCCGGGGCGGAGATGGGCGAGATGATGGCTTATGCCGCCTCGGTGGGCTCGGCCGAGGCCAGGCGCCGCGCCGGTGCCGTGGGTTTCATCGGCAATTCCGTGGACGCCACCGCGCATTTCTTCGGCAGGGACGAGGGCAGCGGGACGATGCCCCATGCGCTGATCGGCTATGCCGGCAGCACGGTGCGCGCGGCCGAGATGTTCCACGAGACCTTTCCCGAGCAGCCGCTCACCGTGCTGGTCGACTTCTTCGGCCAGGAGATCACCGACAGCTTGGCGGTCTGCGCCCGCTTCCCCGAGCTGGCGGCGTCCGGCCAGCTCTCCATCCGGCTCGACACCCATGGCGGCCGCTTCGTGGAAGGACTGGACACCGCCGAATCCTACGCAGTGCTCGACCGCCACGTGCCCGACGCGATCCGCACCTACCGCACCCATGAGGAACTGCGCTGGCTGACCGGCACCGGCGTGTCGGCCGCCGCGATCTGGCATGTCCGCGAGCAGCTGGACCGGGCCGGCTACCCGCGGGTGCGCATCATCGCCTCCTCCGGCTTCAGCCCGCAGAAATGCAAGCTGATGGCCTCGGTGCGCGCCCCCATCGACGTGGTCGGCACCGGCTCCTACCTGCCCGACCAGTGGACCGAGACCTACGCCACCGCCGACGTGATCGCCTATGACGGCCAGTACCGGGTCAAGGTCGGCCGCGAGTTCCTGTTCCCTAACAAGGACAAGTCGCGGCGCTAGCCCTCGCTGGCCAGCGCTCCGGCCGGCGGCGGCTGCCTGCGTGCCGGGCGCAGTGCCAGCCAGGCGAACAGGGCGGTAGCCAGCGTGACCGCAGCGCAGAAGACCGAGGAGAGCTCCATGGCCTGGGTGAAGGCGAGCTTCGCCCCTGCCGCAAGCTCTGCCCCATCCGTGCCGGGCAGGTCCCGCGCCACCTCCAGGGCCGCCGCGAGCGTGCCGCTGGCAGCCGAGTTCAACTCGGCTGGCAGCCCGTCCGGCAGGGCGGCGGCGACCCGCTCGCGATAGGCCGCCGTCAGCACGCTGCCCAGCACGGCGATCCCGATGGCCCCGCCGAACTCGAAGCTGGTCTCGGAGATGGCCGAGGCGGCACCGGCGCGCTCCGGCGGTGCCGAGCCCAGCACCAGATCGGTGGTGAGCGTGCCGACCGGGGACAGGCCCAGGCAGAACACCAGCATGCCGGTGACCAGCACGGCCAGCGGCCAGCTGCCGCCGATCTGGGTGAGGACCACGAAGCCTAGCGCCGCTACCGCCAGCGCGCCGGCGATGACGGTGGCCGGTTGCCAGCGGCGCACCAGCAAGGGCGCTACCATCGAGCCGGCAGCGAACGCGATCCCGGACGGCGCCACCCACAGGCCGGCCTCCAGCGGCCCCATCCCCAGCACGAGCTGCAGATACTGGCCGATAACCAGGAAGAAGCCGAGTGCCGCGAACAGGGACAGCAGGTTGATGAGCAGGGCGGCGCTGAACGAGGGGATGCGGAACAGTGACACGTCGATCAGCGGGTCTTCCAGGCGGCGCTGGCGGCGCACGAACAGGAGGCCGACCGCCAAGCCTGCCAGGATCGCCAGCGCGGGAAGCAGGCCGAAACCCGCCTCCGCACTGCGCTTGATGCCGTAGATCACCGCGAGCACCGCCACGACCGATAGGGCGGCACTCGGCAGGTCCATCCGCCCGGCATCCGGATCGCGCGCTTCCGGCAGGAGCCATGGTCCCAGCGCCAGCAGCAGCAGCATCACCGGCAGGGCAATCAGGAACACCGAGCCCCACCAGAAAAACTCCAGCAGCACGCCGCCCACCACCGGCCCGATCGCGGCACCGGCGGAGAAGCTGGCGATCCAGACGCCGATCGCGAAGGTGCGCTGTCGGTCGTCCCGGAACATGGTGCGGATCAGGGAGAGGGTGGAAGGCGCCAGGGTGGCGCCGGCCAGGCCCAGTACGGCACGCGCCAGGATCAGCAGTTCGGCACTGGGTGCGAAGGCCGCCAGCACCGAGGCAACTCCGAACGCGGCGGCACCGATCAGCAGCAGCCGGCGCCGGCCGATCCGGTCGCCGAGCGTGCCCATGGTGATCAGCGAGCCCGCGACCAGGAAGCCGTAGATGTCGACGATCCACAAAAGCTGGGCCGCACTCGGCCGCAGGTCCGCGGAGAGCTGGGGGATGGCCAAGTTCAGGACGGTCAGGTCCATGGAATAGACCAGGCAGGGCAGCGCCAGCACGGCGAGGCCGATCCACTCGCGCGCCGTGGCGCGGCTGCCCGGCATGACGGCAAGGGTCATGGGAGGTCGATCCAGGAAGGTCGGCCGCGCGGTCAGCGCGCGCGGGGTGGCGATCACTAAATGAAGTGGTTAACCATGTCCAGCCGTCGACCGTCCCGCCTGACCGCCCGGTTCAGCCATAGACCAAGCGCAGGCCCGGCTCCGGCCAGGGCAGCTCGACCAGTTGGCCGATGCCCGACAGGGTCACATAGGCGGTGCGCAGGTCGGGCCCGCCAAAGCAGATATTGGTCACCATCGGGTCGTCGAAGCGGCGCCGGTCCAGGATTTGGCCCGTCGGCGAGATGGTGGTGATCTCGCCCGTGATCAGCGTCGCCACGCAGATATTGCCGGATGCGGTCACTGCCAGGCTGTCGAACCGGGCATAGCCCGGCATGGTGCAGAGCAGCCGGCCGCCATGGGGGCTGGGCCACTTCTCCTTGCGCAGCTCGCCCGGCCCCAGAATGTCCCACGCCCACAGCCGTGCCGTCTCGGTCTCCGCGACATAGAGGGTGCGGTTGTCCGGCGAGAGGCCGATCCCGTTGGCGCCGCCCGCGATCGGGTGCGCCACCTCGACGATGTGGCTGCCGTCCGCCGCCGCCCAGTAGGCGCCGCCATGGTCGCGGTCGCGTGATCGGCTCTTGCCCAGGTCGCTGAACCAGAAGCCCGGCTCCCAGCCGCAGTCCGGCAGGTCGAACACGATGTCGTTCGGCCCGCGCAATGGATGGTCACCGCAGCGGTCGTAGAGGCGGCGCAGCGTGCCGGTGGCCGGGTCGAAGGTCTCGATCCGCCCGCCTGAATAGTCGGCCGCCTGGCCGGCCGTGTGGAGGATTCCGTCATCCTCCTTCCAGGCGAAGCCGCCATTGTTGCACAGGTAGAGAAGGCCGTTCGGCCCCATCGCCAGCCCGTTCGGGCCGTCGCAGCGGTCCGCCAGCACCGACTTCCTGCCGTCCGGCGCCACCCGCGTGATCCTGCCGGCGGCGATCTCCACCAGGATGATCGACCCGTCCGGCATCACCACCGGGCCTTCGGGAAAGCGCAGCCCGTCTGCCAGCACCCGCTCGTCCGCCATGTCACACGCTCCCTGCTCGTTGCCATGGCTCTACCCACCGCCGGCGTCTTCGTGAAGAGCGTCGCCGGACTGCCGGGGCGCTGTCGGCTCCGGCGGCGCACGGTCGAAGGCCGCTTTCCTGAAATAGGCCGATGTATTGCATCCGATTGATCATGTACTTGTACAGGCCGTAACATTTCGGCCATCAGCGCGACCGCAGGAGAAGAGCCGCCACACCCGAGATGCTGCACGCCAGCCGGGCCGTAAGGCACTCACGACTGCCTGGAAACCAAGGGGCGGCCGCGACGTTCAACCACACGCTTGATCCTCTTGGTGATCGAGGAGGCATTGGTCTTGGGCGCCCGGGACGAGATCGCGAGACTGCGCCGCCATCAGCAGGTCCTGATGGAGCTTTCCCATCTGGCGGCACACCGGCTGCCAGCGGACGGGCTGCTGGAGACCGCGGTGGTTCAGATCGCCCGCGGGGTCGAGATCGATCACGTCAAGCTGATGCGCTACCGCTCGGAGACCGGCGACCTTCTGCTCGAGGCCGGGGTCGGCTGGAGGGAGGGGGTGGTCGGCCACGCGACCTTCGGGATCGATCTGTCGTCGCCGCCCGGCCGTGCCTTCCAGACCGGGCAGCCGGTCCATATCCTCGACCTGCACCAGTCCGACGAGTTCCGGATGTCCTCGGTCCTGCGCGAGCACGGCATCGTGTCCGTGCTGAATGTGCCGGTGCAGATCGACGGCGCCACCTGGGGCGTGCTGGAGGTCGACAGCAGCGTGGAGCGCGACTTCAGCGGCGATACCCGGAACTTCCTGATGATCGCGGCCTCGATCATCGCCTCGTCGATCCACCGCGAGCAGGTCAACCAGCAGCACGAGCAGGCCATCGCCGGACTGGCGCTGGAATCGCGCCGGCACCAGCTGTTGCTCCACGAGATGCAGCACCGGACCAAGAACAATTTCCAGACGATCTTGTCGATGATTTCGATCCAGGCGGCGCGGCTGCAGACGGAGAACAGCCGCAACGTACTGGGCAAGATCGCGGACGGGATCATGGCCATGGCGCTGGCCCACGACCAGCTCGCCCCGGCGCAGGGCGGCGAGCTGGTCAACCTGCCGACCTATCTGCGTGCTCTCATCTCCAGCATCCAGAAGCCTCTGGAGACCGTCACCGTCCATGTGCGCGCCGACGAGCTCAGCGCTCCGATCGAGTACGCCGTCCCGATCGGCCTCATCGTCAACGAGCTGGTCACCAACAGCGTCAAGCACGGCTTCGACGAGGCCGGCGGCACCATCCATGTCGAGCTGCAGTCCGGCCCCGGCCGCGGCGAGATCAGCCTGGAAGTGATCGACAACGGCAAGGGCATCGACCCCACCAGGCCGGGCGGGTCGGGCCTCCGGCTCATCGAAGCGCTGGCCCGCCAGGTCCGCGGCCGAGTCGATCAGGAGAGTTCGTCGGCGGGCACCCGCACCCGCCTGACCTTCACCCTTCCCTGACCTCTCGGATCAGAACGCCAGCTGCTTGGCCTGGATGACGTGCGGCAGCGCCTGGATCCGCTCCAGCACGTCGGCTGGCACGGCCTGGTCGATCGCGACCAGGGCGATCGCGTCGCCACCCGGCCGGTCGCGGCCCAGATGGAAGGTCGCGATGTTCACCTCGGCCTCGCCCAGCAGCCGGCCGAGCGCACCGATGAAGCCCGGCTTGTCCTGGTTGCGCACGTAGAGGACGCTGCCTGAGAGCGCGGCATCGATCGGGATCCCGCGGATCTCGACGAGACGCGGCTTCTCTCCCTGGAACAGCGTGCCCGAGACGGTGCGCGGCCCCTTCTCCGTGACCACCTCCAGCGTGATCAGCGTCTGGTAGCCGTCGACATGCTCATGGGTGACGGTGGTGAGCTGGATGCCGCGCGACTTTGCGAGTGTCGGGGCGTTCACCATGTTCACCGAGGCGGCGAACGGGGCCAGCAGGCCCTTCAGGATCAGCTGGGTGAGCGGCCTTGTGTTCAGGGACGCCGCCTGGCCGGCGAAGGTGACAGTGGCCCCCTTCAGCCCCGTCTCGGTGAGCTGGCCGGCAAAGCTGCCGAGCTGCTCGGCGAGTTGCATGTAGGGCCGGAGCCTGGGCGCATCCTCGGCCGACACGCTCGGCATGTTCAGCGCATTGATGATCGCGCCGTCCAGGAGATAATCGGAGATCTGCTCGGCGACCTGCAGCGCCACGTTCTCCTGGGCCTCGGTGGTGCTGGCCCCCAGATGCGGGGTGACCACCACCTTCTCCAGCCCAAACAGCGGGCTCTCCTTGGCCGGCTCCACCGCGAACACGTCCAGCGCCGCACCCGCGACATGACCTTCCACGATCAGGTCGTGCAGCGCCTGCTCGTCCACTAGGCCACCGCGCGCGCAGTTCACGATCCGCACGCCCTTCCTGCAGGACAGGAGCCGCTCCCGGGAGAACAGGTTGCGGGTCTGGTCGGTGAGCGGCGTGTGCAGGGTGATGACATCGGCCCGGCGGCAGAGCTCGTCCAGATCGACCTTCTCGATGCCCAGCTCCGCGGCCCGCGCGTCCGACAGGAACGGGTCGAAGCCCACCACCTTCATCTTCAGCCCGCGCGCCCGGTCGGCGACGATCGAGCCGATATTGCCGCAGCCGACGATGCCCAGCGTCTTGCCGGTCAGCTCCACGCCCATGAAGCGGGACTTCTCCCACTTGCCGGCGCGGGTCGAGCGGTCGGCCGCCGGGATGTCGCGGGCCAGCGCCATCATCATTGAGATGGCGTGCTCGGCGGTGGTGGTGGCGTTGCCGAATGGCGTGTTCATCACGACCACGCCGGCCGCGGTCGCCGCCTCCACGTCGACATTGTCGACCCCGATGCCGGCCCGGCCGACCACCTTGAGCTTAGGTGCGGCCTTGAGCACCTCGGCGGTGACCTTGGTGGCAGATCGGATCGCCAGCCCGTCATATTCCCCGATGATCTCGAGGAGCTGGTCCTTGGTGAGGCCGACCTTGATGTCGGTCTCCACACCGCGGCGCTGGAAGATCTCGACGGCGGCGGGGCTGAGTTTGTCGGCGATCAGAACTTTGAGCATGCCGAAGCCTTTCCCGGCACGAGGATTAGGTCAGGGGCGGAAGGGAGCGCTCGGGGCCGCCGTCAGGCGGCCTCGGCGTCCAGTCGGGAGGCGACCTCGCCGAACGCCCAGCTGAGCCAGGGCAGCAGGGCCTTCGTGTCGGCCACGTCGACCGTAGCCCCGCCCCAGATCCGCAGGCCAGGCGGCGCGTCACGGTAGCCGGCGATGTCGTAGGCGACCTGCTCCTTGGCGAGCAGGCCCGCCAGCTCCTTGACCACCTTCTGCTGGTCGGACTCGGCCAGCGAGGCGACCCGCGGATCGACGATCTTCAGGCAGATCGAGGTGCAGGAGCGGGTGGACGGCTCGGCCGCCAGGAAGTCCACCCAGGCGGTGCTGGCGACCCAGTCGGCGATTGCGGCGAGGTTGGCCTCCGAGCGGGCGATCAGGCCCTTCAGCCCTCCCACCTGCTCGGCCCAGCGCAGCCCGTCCAGCGCGTCCTCGACCGCCAGCATGGACGGCGTGTTGATCGTCTCGCCCTTGAAGATGCCCTCGATCAGCTTGCCGCCCTTGGTCAGGCGGAAGAGCTTGGGCAGGGGCCAAGCCGGCTTATAGCTTTCCAGACGCTCGACCGCGCGCGGCGAGAGCGCCAGCATGCCGTGCTGCGCCTCGCCGCCCAGCACCTTCTGCCAGGACCAGGTGGTCACATCGAGCTTGGACCAGGGCAGGTCCATGGCGAACGCGGCCGAGGTCGCGTCGCAGAAGGTCAGGCCCTGCCGGTCGGCGGCGATCCACGCGCCATTCGGCACGCGCACGCCCGAGGTCGTGCCGTTCCAGGTGAACACCACGTCCCGGGCGAAATCGACGGACGTCAGGTCCGGCAGCTCACCATAATCGGCCGACAGCGTGCGCGCATCGCCGAGCTTGAGCTGCTTGGTCGCGTCCGTGACCCAGCCTTCGCCAAAACTCTCCCATGCCAGCAGGTCGACGCCGCGCGCGCCCAGCATCGACCACATCGCCGCCTCGAAGGCGCCGGTGTCCGAGCCGGGCAGGATCCCCAGCCGGTAGTCGGCCGGGATGCCCAGCACCTGGCGGGAGCGTTCGATCACCTCGTTGATGCGCGCCTTGGCCACGGCATCGCGATGGGATCGACCGAGCATCGCGCCTTCCAGGCCGGACAGCGACCAGCCGGGCCGCTTGGCGGTCGGGCCGGAGCCGAAGAACGGGCGGTCGGGGCGGGCGATCGGCTTCATCAGCGAAGCGTCCTCTGTCGTCGAATGAGGTCGGCGCGGAACCTAGGCCTGCCGATCCCGCACCGCAACATTGGCGCTGCCCCTGTCCAGCCCCACAGCGACAAGGAATTCTTCATCCTCGCCATCACTGCCGCTGAACCTTGGCGCCGCCTGTCAAGCCGCTTGCCCCGATCCCGGCGCGCGAACATGCTGTGTAGCCAGACAATTCGACAACGGGCTCAGGGAGGCTCGCCATGACCGTGCGGATGCGGCGCCGGACTACGCTCGCGGGGATGCTGCTGGCGGCCTGCGGCACGATCTCCACGCCGCTCGCCGGTGCCGGCGCCCAGGAGGCCATCGGCGCGCTCACTCTGGTGGCCCCGGCCGGCCCGGGCGGCGGCTGGGACCAGACCGCGCGGGCCCTGCAGGCGGCGATGCAGCAGGAAGGCCTGGTCGGTGCGGTCACCGTCGAGAACATCCCGGGTGCCGGCGGCACGATCGGGCTTGCCCAGTTCGTCGAGCGCGAGCGCGGCCAGGGCGATGCGCTGCTGGTCGGCGGCCTCGTGATGCTGGGCGCGATCATCACTAACGGTGCCCCGGTCACTCTGGATCAGGTCACGCCGATCGCGCGGCTGACTGGCGAGTACGAGGTCGTGGTGGTGCCGGCCTCGTCCGAGCTCCAGACCATGCAGGACTTGGTGGCGACCCTGAAGAACGACCCGGGCTCGGTCGCCTGGGGCGGCGGCTCGGCCGGCGGCACTGACCACATCCTGGCCGGGCTGATCGCGCAGCAGGCCGACGTTGATCCGTCCAAGGTCAACTACGTGCCGTTCTCTGGTGGCGGCGAGGCGCTGGCGGCGGTGATGGGCGGGCATGTCGCCGCCGGAATCTCGGGCCTGAGCGAATGGATCGGGCAGATCCAGGCCGGCACGCTGCGTGCCCTCGCGATCTCCTCGCCGGAGAGGCTAGAGGGGCTGGATGCGCCCACCCTGCGCGAGGCCGGCCTCGATCTGGATCTGGTCAACTGGCGCAGCGTCATGGCCCCGCCGGATCTCGACGATCCCGAGCGCGCCGCCCTGGTCGACCTGATTGACAAGACGGCCAAGAGTGCTGCTTGGCAGGAGACGCTCAAGAGCAAGGGCTGGGACGATGCCTACCTGCCCGCCGACGAGTTCGCGAGCTTCCTCCAGGAGGAGAACGCCCGGGTGACGGGCCTGCTGCAGACGATCGGCCTGGCCAAGTAGCGGGCGGGCCTGCCATGGACGGCGAATCTGCCGCGGGTGGTCCTGCCCTCCTGGCGCTGGGGGCCGCCACCTTCCTGGGTGGCCTGGTCCTGGCCGTGGCGACCTTGAACCTCGCCACCCCGTCGAGCTATGCCGGGGTGGGTGCCAGGCTGTTCCCGGGCGTGGCCTCGGCCGGGCTGGTCCTGGTCGGCCTGTGGCTGGCCTTCCAGGGCTGGCGGACGCGGCATGTGCCTGGTACCGGCGAGAAGGTCGATCTCGGCGCCATGGCCGTGATGGTGGGCGGCCTGATCGCCCACATGCTGCTCCTGGAGCGGGCCGGCTTCGTGATCGCGTCGACCGTCCTGTTCTTCGCCGTCACCCTCGCCTTCCGCGACCGGCGCTGGTGGCTGAACCTCGCCATCGCGCTGGTGCTGGCACTGCTCACCCGGATCATCCTGGGCTACGGGCTGGGCCTGGCCCTGCCGACCCTCCTGCCGGGCTGGGTGATCTGATGGGCACGCTCAGCCAGCTCATGGGCGGCTTCGCCCAGGCGCTCACCCTGGCCAATATCGGCTGGTGCCTGCTCGGCACCGTGCTC